>NYTO01000020.1 GCA_002683535.1 SAR116 cluster bacterium | reverse complement strand
CTGCTGGCACAGCGTATTGCAGCGCCGCTGGCCGACTCTGCGGCGATCACCCGGCGGCTTGATCTGGTGTCATGGTTTGCTGCTGCGGGTGATCTGTGTGACCAGCTGCGGGTCAGCATGAAAGCCATTCCCGATATCGACCGGGCGCTGTCACGTCTGTCGCTGGGCCATGGCGGGCCGCGCGATCTTGATGCGCTGGCACGCGGCATGCTGGCTGGGGCGGAACTGGTGACCGACGCAGGAAAGGCGCAGCCCGGACTGGCGGCCCCTGAGGATTTGCCAGCGCTGTATGATGCGATCATGGCGGCGGTGCCGGTTGCCGATGATCTGGCCCCGGCGCTGGGCGATGATCTGCCGTTGCTGGCGCGTGACGGCGGGTTTATCCGGCAGGGATATGACAGCGCGCTGGACGAGCTGCGCACCCTGCGCGATGAAAGCCGACGCCTGATTGCGGCCCTGCAACAGGATTATTGCACCTCGACAGGCATTGCATCGCTGAAGGTCAAGCATAACAACGTGCTTGGCTATCATGTCGATGTGCGCAGCACGCATGCCGACAAACTGATGCAGGATGACAGCTTCATCCATCGCCAGACAACGGCGCAGGCGGTCCGTTTTACGACAACCGCCCTTGCCGAGCTGGAGCGTGACCTGTCTTCGGCGGCTGACCGGGCGCTGGCGCGCGAGATCGACATTTTCGACAGGTTGCGGGATACCGCGCTGGCATCAGCCGAAAAGCTTGGCAATGCGGCGGCAGCACTGGCGCGTCTTGATGTGGCCACCGCATCAGCGGTCATAGCGACCAGCCGTGCCTATTGCCGGCCAGAGGTCAGCGATGATGTCCTGTTTGAAATTGAAGGGGGGCGGCATGCGGTTGTCGAATCGATGCTGGCCCCCGGTGACAGCTTTATCCCGAATGACTGCCAGCTTGGCGATGCGGGGGATTTATGGCTGATCACCGGACCCAATATGGCCGGCAAATCGACATTTTTGCGGCAGAACGCCCATATCGCCATTCTGGCGCAGGCAGGCATGTTCGTGCCGGCAACGGCGGCGCGGATCGGGGTGATTGACCGGCTGTTCAGCCGGGTGGGTGCGGCGGATGATCTGGCAAGGGGCCGGTCCACCTTTATGGTCGAGATGGTGGAAACCGCCGCCATCCTGAACCGTGCCACACAACGGTCCTTTGTCATTCTTGACGAGATCGGACGCGGCACAGCGACCTATGACGGGCTGTCGATTGCCTGGGCAGCNCTGGAACATCTTCATGAGCGCAATAGCTGCCGGACATTGTTCGCAACGCATTATCACGAGCTGACAAATCTGCGAAACAGCCTCGACAGNCTGTCCTGTCATTCGATGAAGGTGCGTGAATGGCAGGGCGAGATCATCTTTCTGCATCAGGTGATTGACGGGGCTGCCGACCGGTCATACGGGGTTCATGTGGCGCGCCTTGCCGGCCTGCCCGCAGCGGTGATCAGCCGCGCCCAGGCGCTGCTTGCCGAGATGGAAGCCGGCGGCCATGGTGTGATCGATGCTGGCAAGCTGGCTGCCGACTTGCCGTTATTTGACCATGNTTTTTCGGCAGATACAGAGATGGNGGCTGATGCGCCGGCTGCGGCGGAAGACGTGCTGCGGGCGCGTCTTGCCGCTGCCAACCCGGACTTGATGGCCCCGCGTGAGGCGCTGGATCTTGTCTATGAACTTCGCGAACTGCTGGCCGGTGAAGCGAACAGGGAATGACGGGAACGAGGTACTGATGCCGGTCCAGATGCAGGACAAGCAGACAACACGCTTCGCCTGGCGGCGATGGATTGACCCGTTGCGCGCGGCCATTGAAGAGGGCAACGCACCGCTGGACACAGCTGCATTNGAGGCTGATCTTGCGGCCCTNGACGGTGCCGGTGACGGGCCCTTTNCACGCCAGCTGCTNGCCGCCGCAAAGGCGGTTCACAAAGCGATGCGTGATGATTTGCAGGCCGGTCTGGCACAATCGGGCGACGGGGCTGTCTATGTTGGCCGGCATTCATGGGGCATGGACCTGCTGATCAGTACGGTCATGAAGGCGCTGTGCGCACGGCATGCTGCAGATGATGTGGCTCTGGTGGCTGTCGGCGGGTACGGGCGCGGTGAGCTGGCCCCCAATTCGGATATCGATCTCCTGTTTCTGACTGAAAAGGATACCGCCAAGGGGGCGGACCTGGTTGTCGAGCAGATGCTGTATCTGTTGTGGGATCTCGGGTTGAAAGTTGGTCACGCCAAACGTACGGTGATCAGCACGATGCGCGCCGCGCGCGAGGATCAAACCATTCTGACCAGCCTGCTGGAGACCCGCTTCATTGCTGGCAATAAACGGTTGTCAGACAATCTGGATCGCGCCTTCCGGCGGCAGGTCGGGCGNATGAAGCCGGCTGATTTNGCCGAGGTGAAGCTGGCCGAACGCGATCTCAGACATACGCGGAACGGCAATACGCGCTATGTTGTCGAACCCAATATAAAAGAGGGCAAAGGCGGGTTGCGCGACCTGCATACCCTGTTCTGGATTNCGAAATTCGCCTATNGNGCAGACAGCATCATCGACATTGTCGAACAGGGGGTGTTGCGCGAAAGCGAGGCCCGCCGGTTTGCCGCTGCGCAGCGNTTTTTGTGGACCGTCCGCTGTCATATCCATNTGCGGTCCGGCCGACCGGACGAACGCCTTGATTTCGAGGCGCAGATGGCCATTGCGCCCATGATGGGGTTTGCCGACAGATCTGGTATGCAGGCTGTCGAACGGTTTATGAAACGCTATTATCTGGCAGCGCGGGATGTGGGGANTCTGACACGCATCATGTGTGCGGCGATGGAGATGGATTTTCGCCAGCGGCGGACAAGATGGCGTGAGGANTTCAGGTNCGGGCAGCATTTTGGACCCTTTACCATTCGTGCCGGCCGGATCAATCTGGANCCGTCACTGATGTTTCGCGAAGACCCGCTTCGCATGCTGACCCTGTTCGAGCTGGCGCTGGAACAGAATGCCGANATTCATCCACAGGCGTTGCAGCGCCTGACCCGCGGTCTGCCTGCCCTNGGCAATGCGACGCGGNCCAANCCGCAGGCGTCAGAGAAATTCATCAATATCCTGACGTCGAAGAGNAATCCGGAACGCGTTCTGCGCCTGATGAATGAAAGTGGTGTGCTGGGCCGTTACATGCCCGATTTCGGGCGGATTGTAGCAATGATGCAATTCGACATGTATCACAGCTATACCGTTGATGAGCACACGATCCAGGTGATCGGTATCCTGCATGATATCGAATCGGGCAAACTGGCAGAGACAGCGCCGGTGGCCACCGAGGTGATGCCGGAAATTGAATCGCGGCGGGCCCTGTTTGTGGCGGCGCTGCTGCATGACATGGCCAAGGGACGTGGCGGTGATCATTCGATCCTTGGTGCCGAACTGGCGCTGGAGCTGTGTCCGCGTCTGGGACTGTCACCAGAAGAAACCGAGACGGTGAGCTGGCTGGTGCGTCATCATCTGCTGATGAGCAAGACNGCATTCCGCTATGANCTGAATGACCCGAAAACGATTGAGGATTTTGCCGCGATCGTGCAATCGCCAGAACGCCTGAAGNTGCTGCTGGTGTTGACGGTNGCTGATATTCGNGGGGTCGGGCCGACAGTCTGGAATGGCTGGAAGGCGGCCCTGATGCGCGATCTGTATTTTCAGGCGGATGCGGTGTTGCGCGGGGCCGATGCCGGGGTGATAGCGCTNCGGTCAGCGGCCGATGCCCAGCAGGCAGCCTTCACCGGTCTTGCAGGCTGGACAGCAACAGAATTTGCGGCCTATACCGCCAATCTGCCGCGTCCCTACTGGACAGGTTTTGATACCGATGTCCATATCCGCCATGCCGAGNTGGGCCGCCGGTTTCGCCAGCTGGACGAACCGCTGCTGATTGATTTTCGGCAGGACCCNGCGCGCAAGGTCACGGAACTNACTGTCTTGTCAATTGATGATGCAGGGCTGTTTTCACGCATTGCAGGTGCTGTTGCCGGGCTTGGTATCAATGTTGCTGGCGCGCGAATCACCACCTGTCTGGATGGCTCGGTACTGGACGTCTTCATGCTGCAGACAAGTGATAACCAGATCATTGCAGATGACGCGTTGCTTGACCGGCTTGNTGCCGGGATTGCCAGTGCGGCCAACAGCACGTTGCGCCCGCAGGCGGCCCTTCGCGAGCGCTGGCAGAGCCTGCCTGAACGGGTNCGCCATATGCCGGTNCCATCGCGCGTCATGCTGTCCAACAAGATCAGTTCAACGCATACGGTTGTCGAGGTGAACGGACGCGACTTCCCCGGCCTGCTGTTTCGCATCACCAAGGCGCTGGCCGAACTTGGTCTGCAGATTCAGACGGCCACTGTATCGACCTATGGNGAACGCGTGGTCGATGTATTCTATGTGAAGGATCTGTTCGGGCTGCAGGTGCATAATGAAGCGCGTCTCGAAGTGATCCGCACCCGTTTGCTGGAGGTGTTCGAGCAGGTGAGCGAGGCAGCGGAATGAAGCCAATGTCGCTTGCCGCTGCATTTCGCCGGATCAGCGGCCTGACAGGCCTCAGCCGCATTCTGGGGTTTTTGCGCGATATTGCGTTTGCAGCTTTCCTTGGTGCCGGGCCTGCCGCAGACGCATTTCTGGTGGCGCTGAAGCTGCCCAACATGTTTCGCCGGTTGACGGCTGAAGGGGCGCTGGCCAACGCCTTTGTGCCAAGCTTTGCCGAAGTGCGGGCAGGTGAAGGGCCCGGCCCGGCGATGCGGCTGGCCGGCGAAGTGCAGACAACAGTGCTGGTGGCACTGGTGGTGCTGGTGGTGATCGGCGAGGCAATGATGCCGTCGGTGATCGCCCTGCTGGCCCCCGGATTTNTGGATACGCCGGGCCGGCTTGATGCNGCGGTGCGCCTNGCGCGCGTGACATTTCCATATCTGCCGATGATTTCGCTGGTGGCGTTCTGGGCGGCGCTTGCAAATGCCCATGACAGGTTTTCNGCAGCGGCANTGATGCCTGTTATTTTCAATATCTGCCTGATTNCCGGCGCCGTGGCCATNCCCGTTTATGGANCNGCATCGGCTGNNCAGCNNGTTGCCGGGTCACCGATGGGTGATGCGGCGATGCCGCTGGCACTGGCGCTGCTGGTGGCAGGCGGTCTGCAGCTTGTCTTTATGGGTGGGGTGCTGATCAGGGCCGGCATCATGCCGGGATGGCATCTGCCGCGGCTGGTTCCGGCGGCCCGGCGGATGTGGCGCCGGTTCGTTACGGCGTCNGCCGGGGCGGTGGCGATGCAAATCAACCTGATTGTCGATCTGGTTCTGGCCTCGCTGATCGGTGTTGGTGCCATTTCATGGCTGTATTACGCCGACCGTATCGTGCAACTGCCGCTGGGGGTGATCGGAATCGCCCTTGGCACGGCATTGCTGCCCCGTCTTTCGGCGCAGTTCCGCGCGGNCGATCTTGCCCTGGTACGCCAGACACTTGCCGATGCCGTGACATTCGCCAGTTTCTTCGTCCTGCCGGCAAGTGTCGCGTTGGTAATGATCGGGCCAGATATCATCACCGGTCTTTTCCGATATGGCGCTTTTTCAATGGCTGATGCACAGGCCAGCGGCCTTGCCNTTGCCGCCTATGCGATCGGTCTTCCCGGTCACCTTCTNGTGAAAATCNTGCAGCCGGCATTCTATGCCAATCATCGCCCCGGTCTGGTGCTGGCAGTGTCGGTGGCGATGGTGACAGCAAACATCATNTTGTCGCTGTCCCTGATGCCGCATTTTGGGCATGTGGGGCTGGCGCTGGCCACATCAATATCGGGCATTCTGGCAGCTGTGGCGCTGATGGTGGCGGCAATGCGCGCCGGATATGTCGGTGCCTTGCCGGGGGCGATATTGATGCGGATATGTGCTGCCTGCGGGGCGATGGCAGCTATGCTCGCCGGTCTTGATTTGCTGCTGCCGCCGGTTGGTGCCGCGCTGCGGATGGCTGTATTGGTGGGCGGTGGCGGTACAGCGTTTCTGATCACCGCCATTCTGGTGCGTGCCGTGCCCCGCCAGCTGATACGCGGATGACGGATGGCNGGGACCAGGGCGGGGACTTGGGCAGGACTCGGGCGGGGACTTGACCCTGCNGCCGCCACGGACCATAACCGCGTGTCATTTTGTGCCTCTATTTTGTCCAACAGATGCAGGAACACCGATTTATGACNTCTTCACCCGAATCNTCAGGCACCATGTCTTCTGGCAACACGCGCGGGCGCATCTTTTCCGGTGTTCAGCCAACCGGCAATCTGCATCTTGGCAATTATCTGGGGGCGATCCGCAACTGGGTGGCGCTGCAGGACAGTTTTGAATCGATCTATTGTGTTGTGGACCTGCACGCCATTACCGTGGCGCAGGACCCTGCNCAGCTGCGGCAGAGCACGCGCGANGTGGCGGCCAGCCTGATCGCCGCCGGNATTTCGCCGGAACGCGCCATTATCTTCAACCAGTCGCGGGTCCCGCAGCATTCACAGCTGGCCTGGATTTTCAGCTGTGTTGCACGGCTTGGATGGNTGAACCGNATGACCCAGTTNAAGGAAAAGGCTGGCAAGAACAGGGAAAATGCCCGCGTCGGGCTGTATTCCTACCCGATCCTGATGGCCGCAGACATTCTGGCATACCGTGCAACGCATGTGCCGGTCGGCGAGGACCAGAAGCAGCATCTCGAGCTGACGCGCGATATCGCCCAGTCATTCAATCAGGCTTATGATGTTGAATTCTTTCCNCTGCCGGAGCCGCANATTCTGGGGTCGGCAACGCGGGTGATGAGCCTGCGTGATGGCGCTTCGAAGATGAGCAAGTCCGATGTATCGGATAATTCGCGGATCAATCTGACGGATAATCGTGACCAGATCGCGCAGAAAATTCGCAAGGCCAAGACCGATCCNGATGCCCTGCCGTCCGAGGCTGGCGGCCTTGANGGGCGGCCCGAGGCGCAGAATCTGGTGGGCATCTATGCCGCGCTTGCCGGAAGCAGCGTTGAGGCAGTNCTGGCCGAATTTGGCGGTCGGGGGTTTGGCGACTTCAAGNCCGCACTTGCTGATCTGTCGGTAACGGTTTTGTCACCAATTGGTGATAACATGCGTGCGCTTCTGGAAAATGTCGATCACATCGACCATATCCTTGATGAAGGCGCAGCNCGTGCCGAGGCAATTGCCGCGCCGGTCATTGATGAAGTGAATGAAATCGTCGGGTTTCTGGGCAAGCGGAACTGACCGGAGACTGGACATAATTTTACCGCGATTGTGGGCTTCAATTGTGCTATTGTCTGATGGTGATCGCCACCCATCAGGCCGGTGAAGCCCGCAGATTTCGGCAAGAGCAGGTCTGATAACCAAGGATTTGACACCTTGGGTTTTGGCAATAGTGGAGCTTGGTACCTTTGCAAGGGGCTCGAAGGGTGCGCGCTGAGCCTGCACCAACCAGTGACACACGATAAAGGAAGCTGATTGATGTTTATCCAGACACAGGACACTCCGAACCCTGCCACCTTGAAGTTCATTCCGGGCGTGCCTGTAATGACTTCGGGAACGGCAGACTATCCGGCAGCAGAAAGCGCAAGCAACGCGCCGCTGGCNCGCCGCCTGTTCCAGGTTGATGGCGTCAAGGGCGTGTTTCTGGGCAGTGATTTCGTGGCTGTCACCAAAGATGAGGCGCTTGACTGGTTCGCGCTGAAACCATCGATCCTCGCCGGTATCATGGAGCATTATGCGTCAGGCCTGCCGGCTGTGGAAAATGCGCCGTCTGCAGATGAGGCCGGCAGCGATGATGANAGTGATGTCGTGCGCCAGATCAAACAGCTTCTGGACACGCGCGTGCGACCGGCTGTTGCAATGGATGGTGGTGATATTGTGTTTGAAGGATTTGATGATGGTGTTGTCACGCTGCAGATGCGCGGTGCCTGTCAGGGATGCCCAAGTTCGACCGCGACGCTGAANATGGGNATTGAAAANATGCTTCGTCACTATATTCCCGACGTTCGCGAAGTCCGGGCNGCTGAATTCTAGACCCGCCTGTTTTTGACCGATTCACTAGATGTGGATGAGTTGTGTCTCTTCCTTCCGGATTTGTGCTGAAAGACAGTCACCTGATCAGAGGTGTTGCCNCGCTGGTGGTTATCAGCGTGCTGGTGCCCGGTATTTTCGGGGTCGGTCCGCCGCAATATTTCAGCGATGACTCTGTGCAGCTGGCTGCAAGCNACAGCAAGNCGGATGGCACCGCCAGGCCGACANCCGGGGTGGATGCTGAAACAGCCGAAACAACCGAAACATCCGAAACAGTAGCAGCCGTGCCGCAGCCC
>NYTO01000019.1 GCA_002683535.1 SAR116 cluster bacterium | reverse complement strand
TAATAACCAACTGCCCGCGGCAAATAAAGAGGCGATCATACCTAAAATCATCAATTCAGGAATGTCGGCAAATGGGGCCGCNAGTGAAGTGCTTGTGCANGATGAAATGGACCGCCCGTTTCCGGCAGCAGGCGAAGTTCTGGTGCGCCTCTACGCCTCTGGTGTGAATCCGTCAGATGTGAAAGCGCGGGCGGGATCACGTCCCATGGCGTTTGACCGCGTTATTCCGCACAGCGATGGTGCCGGTATAATTGAGGCGGTCGGCCTTGGCGGTGATGCGCATCTTGTCGGCANNCGTGTTTTCGTTCGCAANGGCGCCTGGCAGCGCGCAAACGGTACATCGGCAGAGTATATCACATTGCCCTTGTCGTTGGTCCATTTCCTGCCGGAATCGACCAGCTTTACTGCAGGAGCTGCGTTGGGCATCCCGGCGTTGACTGCGGCCTGCGCCGTGCTCAAGGACGGATCGGTTGATGGGGANACAGTGCTGATCCATGGCGGTGGCGGCACGGTTGCCCGCCTTGCTGTTCAGATTGCAGTTGATAGCGGGGCCCGGGTGATTGCCACAACCGGCGATATGTCGAAGGCTGACTGGATCACCGAGGCCGGNGCTGCNGCGGTNCTGGATTACAAAGACCCGGATCTTNCGGCAGTGGCANAAGATGCTGCAGGAGCAGGNGGTATCAGCCGGATCATTGATGCCGAATGCGGCAAAAACNTNGCCAGCAGTGTTGAGATNATTGCCCCGAAAGGNACCATCCTCGGATATGGATCGGTATTGCAGCCCACACCGGAATTGCCTTTCATGAACATGATGTTCAAGCATGTCACANTGTCCACGATCCTTGTGTATCTGCTGGATGAGGAAGAGGCANTNGCCTANGCTGCCATNGTCTTTGATATGCTGGAACGCCGCCTGCTGGATGTCCCGGTAGAGGCGCGTTTTGCGCTTGAAGATGCCGCTGCCGCGCATGAGCTTGTCGAGGCAGGGCAGCGACGCGGTGCGGTCGTGCTGGANATTGACTGACTGCNAATATCANTGGNGTTNGTCAGGNGCCANCCTCANCAGGTGCCATCCTCANCGGGTGCAATCAGGGACGGTCTGAATCTGGTGCCTGTTTGCCGGTCAACATGCGANCGGCAGCTTGTATAATGTTCCGCCAGCGGTTACATCAANGGCTCNTTTTTNGCGTCAGGGATATGCAATTTCATGTCGAGTGATCAATCTGAATCAAACGCAGCGCCCCTTCGTGTGGGCATTGCCGGTCTTGGTGTTGTTGGCGGCGAGGTGGCGCGCCAACTGACCCACCGTGGCNAAGCCTTGACNGCACCGGCGGTACGCGGGTTTGAGATCGTTGCTGTCAGNGCGCGCAGCCGAGACACCGATCGCGGTTTCGATATGAGCGATATTGACTGGCATGAGGATGCCNCCGCGCTGGCTGCCCGCGATGATGTGGATGTGATCGTCGAGATGATTGGCGGGCATGATGGCGTTGCGTTCGATCTGGTGAAAACCGCCTTGTCGCGCGGCATCCATGTTGTGACAGCCAACAAGGCCTTGCTGGCACATAAAGGTGCCGAACTGGCACAGATTGCCGAGGATTCTGGTGCCGCGCTGATGTTTGAAGCTGCTATTGCCGGCGGTATTCCGGCGGTCAAAGTCCTGCGCGAGGGTTTGGCAGGCAACAGCTTTTCCCGCGTTTCGGGNATNCTGAACGGCACATGCAACTATATTCTGACACGCATGGAACGCACGGGTGAGGCGTTTGGNGATGTGTTGGCAGATGCGCAGGCGCTTGGTTATGCCGAGGCNGAGCCATCGCTTGATGTTGACGGTATTGACGCCGCGCACAAGCTGACCCTGCTTGCCGCNATAGCCTTTGGCCAGACCCCGGATTTTGATCGGGTGGCNATTTCCGGCATTCGCGATGTGTCGGCTGTTGATTTTGCCTATGCAGCNCAGCTGGGTTTCCGGATCAAGCTTGTGGGTGTTGCCGAACCCGGGCGTATGCCACGCATGCAAACCTGCTTGCTGCCGATCACAACACAGCTTGCCAAAGTCGATGGTGTTCTGAACGCCGTGTCATATGAGGCTGAGCCTGTAGGATCAATTGTCCTGACCGGNCCCGGCGCCGGAAGCGGGGCAACAGCATCTGCTGTGCTGGCCGATCTGATTGATATTGCCAATGACCGCATTCCCCCGACCTTTGGACGNCCNCTGGCACAGCTTGCCGATGGCAGCAAAGTTGAAAATGGCGGTGGGCCAGATACGCCGTTTTATGTGCGCCTGATGGTGGTTGATCAGCCGGGTGTTCTGGCCGACATCACATCAATCCTTCAGGTGCATGGCATCTCGGTGGAATCAATGTTGCAACAGGGGCGTGCCCCTGAAGATGTTGTTGCGCTGGTCATGACGACGCATGAAGTTGCCGTCGACCGTATGGCCAAGGCCCTTTCCGAGATAGAAGCGCTGAGCAGCGTAATGGCACCGCCTGTATCCATGCCAGTCCTGGTTGGCGATCTGGAGGGCTGATTGGCAACGTCAGAGCCGTTTCTTGGAGTAGCCAGATCAACCACCAACGCCCGCTGGCAGGCAGCCGGAACAATTGTCACCGGTCAGGACCTTGACCGGGCCGCTGCTGCCATCGCCGAACAGCATCCTGACATGCCATTGCCGGTGACCCGTATTCTTGCTGGCCGTGATACCGAAAACCTTCCCGTTGACATGTTTCTTGATCCGAAACTGCGTGATCTGATGCCAGATCCATCCCGCTTCAAGGATATGGACAAGGCTGCCGCGCGCCTTGCCGATGCTGTCATTGCAGGTACGCCGGTTGGCGTGTTTGGTGATTATGATGTGGACGGTGCCGCTTCGGCAGCGTTGCTGGTCAATGTGCTCGGGGCGCTGGGACTGGCGGTGGATGTGCATATTCCTGACCGGATGCGGGAAGGATATGGCCCGAATGCCGCCGCCCTTGCGGCCCTGCAGGAACGCGGCGCCGCACTGATCATTACCGTGGATTGCGGTATAGCTGCGCATGAGCCACTGGCCGCCGTGGCGGATACTGGCATGGATGTCATTGTCATCGACCATCATCTTGCAGGCCCTGAATTGCCCCGTGCGCATAGTGTGATCAATCCGAACCGGCTGGATGAAGATCAGGCCTATGGCCATCTGTGTGCTGCCGGCGTGACCTTTATGGTGCTGGTGGCGTTGCTTCGTGAACTGCGTGGCCGTGGGCATTTTACAGCTGACAGCCCGGCACCTGATCTGCGAAGCCAGCTTGATCTGGTCGGTCTGGCAACCGTGTGCGATGTGGTGCCACTGGTTGGTGTAAACCGCGCGTTTGTCATGCAGGGGTTGAAGGTTCTGGCCGGGCGCACCAATCCGGGGCTTGCCGCGCTGGCAGATGCTGCCAGGCTGAACAGGCCGCCATCCAGCCATACATTCGGCTTTCTTTTGGGGCCGCGGATCAATGCCGGCGGGCGGATCGGCCGGTCTGACCTGGGGGTGCGGCTGCTGTCAACGCAGGATGGATACGAGGCTGCCGGGCTGGCAACCAATCTTGACGAGCTGAACAAGAAGCGCCGTGGCATCGAACAGGAAATTCGGGCGCATGCCATGGATATGGCGGCCGGGCAGACGGACAGTCCGGTGATTCTGGTTGGTCACGAAAGCTGGCATGAAGGGGTGATCGGTATCGTGGCTGGCCGCCTGCGCGAGGCATTCGGCAAACCTGCCTGTGTTGTGGCCTTTGGCGAAGAGGGTGGCGCAAGCGCCCCCGGCAAGGGGTCTGGCCGCTCTATACCCGGGTTCCGGCTTGGCAGCGCGATTATCGCCGCGCATCAGGCTGGTATCCTGGCGGGTGGGGGCGGGCACGACATGGCCGCCGGTTTTACCATCGACAAAGCGGCTATGGCGGATTTTGCACGCTTTCTTGCCGACCGTTTTGCCGCCGAGATCGGTGATGAAATTCCATTGCCTGTGCATAATGTTACCGGATTGCTCAGCACTGCCGGGGTGCAGCCCGAATTGTCCGACTGGCTGGAAAAACTCGGCCCCTATGGCAGTGGCAATCCTGAACCGCGCTTTGCACTGCCCGATTGCCTGATCCGCAATGCGCGGGCCATTGGTGCCGACGGCGCGCATGTGTCCTGCCGCCTTGATGACGGCAGTGGTGCCGCGATCGGGGCGATTGCCTTTCAGGCTGGTGGCAGCGCATTGGGTGAGGTGTTGCTGAAAGCGCGTGAAGGCCAGCGGCTGCACGTTCTGGGGCGCATTCGCCGCGATCATTTTCGTGGTGGCCGGGCGATGCAGGTCGAGATTGAGGATGTGGCACCGGCGCAATTCTAGACGCAGGTGGTGTAACCTGTCTTTGCTGGGGTGGCAGGCCGCTCAAACGGTAATGCCGTGGTAGTACCGGGATGGCCGCATGGGCGGCAACAGGCGCTTTATGAAGGCGGCAAAAGCGTGGTGAAGAGCAGTGGCAGTTATCGGCAGAAGACAGCAATGGCGAAGATCTGTCACTTTGTCGGCCAACAGCCCAAAAACCGGCTTGATTTGCGCCGTGCTTTTGACTAAACCAATCCGCGTTGGTTCATTGTCCCGTTCGTCTAGGGGTCTAGGACACCGCCCTTTCACGGCGGCAACACGAGTTCGAATCTCGTACGGGATGCCAACACCTTCCGACATTAGCAATATCACGCCTGCCTGGCCCTGTGGCTGGCTGCACATGACCCCGGCGTGTTTGATCAGGAAGATNACANGCCTTNGATGCTGCATCGGANGCTTTNCNTCTTTATTACACCNNTTACCCNCGCCCATCTTTCAGGAAACAGCGTTGCGGCAGACAGCAAGCTGTGAAACTATCTNCTGCATCTGGAGTNNAAAATCTGGTCATTGCCGATGCAAACACCTGCCTNCACACAGCTTGTCGACACGCTGCCAAGTACGGTCCCCTTTGTCGGGCCAGAGGCTCAGGAACGCCAGCTTGAACGTGCCTTTCTGGCCCGTATCGGTGCCAATGAAAGCGTTTTTGGGCCATCTCCCAGTGTGAAATTGGCCATCGCGGATATGGCCGATGATGTGTGGCGCTATGGCGATCCTGAACATTTTGATCTGAAGGCCGCATTGGCCGCAAAACATGGCACATCCCCGCATCACATCGTGATCGGTGAGGGGATAGACGGCATTCTGGGCAATCTTGTCCGCTTGTTTGTTGAGCCGGGCGTTTCGGTTGTCACGTCAGACGGTGCCTACCCCACATTCAATTACCATGTGGCCGGATTTGGCGGCGATCTAGTGAAGGTGCCGTTTGCCGGCGATAGTGAAGACCCTGCCGCGTTGATGCAGATGGTTCATTCGGTCAAGGCGCGGCTTGTCTATCTGTCCAATCCGAACAATCCGATGGGGAGCTTTCATCCCCGTGCCAGAATTGAAGAGATGGTAGACGCGCTGCCGCATGATTGTCTGTTATGCCTTGATGAGGCCTATGCCGATTTTGTTGATGAGGATGAACTTCCCGACATTCCGGTTGATCATGACCGGGTGATCCGGCTTCGCACCTTTTCCAAGGCTTATGGGCTGGCGGGCATACGCATAGGCTATGCGGTCACCAATGCGCCGCTGGCCAATGCCTTCAACAAGATCCGCAATCATTTCGGGGTAAACTCTATTGCGCAGACGGCTGCTGTCGCGGCACTGGCCGACACGGCACACCAGACATATGTTCGCCAGGCCGTGGCTGACTCGCTTGCGCGTGTTGCCCGCATTGCGCAGGCCAATGGGTGCAGTGCCTTGCCGACCCGCACCAATTTCATCGCTGTGGACTGCATGCAGGACGGGGCCTTTGCCGGACGTGTTTTAAAGGCACTGATCGGGCAGGGCATTTTTGTGCGTATGCCGGGCGTGGCACCGCTTGATCGCTGCATCCGGATTTCGGCAGGCACGAAGGCTGATCTGGACGCGCTGGAAGCCGCGTTTCCCGAGGCATTGCAAATGGCAGCGGTCATATAGGCTGACAGTATCACTTTTGGCGAAGGGTAGCAGATGAACAAGGCACAAGTGATTCACCAGTTGGGTGCGCCGGATGTGATGACATGGCAGGACTGGCCGCTTGATGATCCGGCCCCGGGTGAGATTCGCCTTCGCCATACGGCCATCGGTGTCAATTACGCAGACACCTACCATCGTGGCGGCATATCGCATCCCTGGCCAGTGCCAGCACCGCCTGTTGTTATCGGGTTTGAGGGGGTTGGCATCGTCGAAGGAGTGGGCGACGGTGTCACCGATTTTGCGACCGGTGACCGTGTGGCCTATGGCATCCCGCCACTGGGCAGTTATGCCGAGGCGCGAAATTATCCGGCTGANAAATTGCTGCATTTGCCGGCCAATCTGGATGACAGGCAGGTGGCGGCGTTGTTGATGAAGGGCATGACCGCGCATTATCTTCTCTACCGTACCTATGCCGTGAAACCGGGCGATGTCATTCTGGTGCATGCGGCGGCTGGCGNCATGGGGCTGATATTATGTCAGTGGGCCCGCGCATTGGGGGCAATAACAGTCGGCACGGTATCAACGCCTGAAAAGGCCGAGGTCGCGCGCGCTGCCGGCTGCGACTACCCGGTTGTTCGCTCAGAGCAGAATTTCGTTGATGAGGTGATGCGGGTCACGGATGGCGAGGGATGTGCTGTTGTCTATGAGGCGATCGGAAAGGACACGCTGCAACAATCTTTGGACAGTCTGCGTCCCATGGGTGTCTGCGCGGCTTACGGCCATGTGTCAGGACCGCCTGATCCAATCGATGTGATCCAGGATCTGGGGCGGCGTGGTTCATTGTTTATTACGCGACCGGCGATCATGCATTATGTGGCCAAGCGGTCAGATCTGGAATGGGCGGCGCGCGATCTGTTCGCTGCCATTGGTGATGGCACTCTGGACGCCAATATCAACTACGAATATNATCTGCAAGACGCTGTGAAGGCGCATCAGGCAATTGAATCGGGAACAACCCTTGGGGCCACAGTTCTGATCCCGTAATGGATGCCAGAATTTATATTGCCTGCCTCCAGAAAATCAGCAAATAATCTGAACANTCTCGGATGTATTTGTGACCACCTTTATCTGGTGAATTCGCGTATCTGATGAATTTGGAGGCAAAATGCGGCATCCGCACAGTGCATCGCCATCAGGGGACAGGGCGCCCGCCGGCAATCGTCAAGCCGGATCGGGTGATGTGGGCCATCATCAGGATCAAGGCAAGCCTGCACGCGATGAATGGCTGTATGCGCCCGACCTGCCGATTGGCAACAATCCACTGTTTGAATGGCCCCTGAATGCCCGCCGTATCCTGGCCTATTATCGTGATTGCTGGCTGACAGTNTCCGAGGTTTCGATCTTTTTTGGTCTGGCGGTGGCCGGATGGTTTGCGTTGCGCAGCGTGCTTGAAGGGGCTGTCGTTTTGTCGGCCAGCTGGGTGCTTGCTGTATGGGCGCTCAATCTTGGCGTCGTTCTGGTGTTTGCCGGTGGATTTCATCTGTTTTTCTATCAGNTGCGCGCGCAGGGCACGGCCTTGAAATATGTGCCGCAATTCGGTCATCGCGGCGGTGCCCGCTTCACCTTTGGCAATCAGGTGCGCGACAATATGTTCTGGTCACTTGCCAGCGGCGTAAGTGTGTGGACAGGCTATCTGGTCTTTTTGTTGTGGGCCCATGCGCAGGGCTGGATGCCTGCGATCACAATCACTGCACAGCCGATAACATTCATTGTTGTGGCGCTGTTTACCGGACCGTGGATTGCCTTTCATTTTTATTGGGGACACCGGTTGCTGCATGTTGGGCCGCTTTATCGGCATGTGCATTCCCTGCATCATCGCAATGTGAATATCGGTCCCTGGTCGGGCATTTCGATGCACCCGGTCGAACATGTGATTTATTTCAGCTCGATGTTGATCCATCTGGTTGTGCCGTCGCATCCGGTGCTGATCATGTTTCATGGCTATATGCTGTCGTTATCGGCGATTTTCGGCCATACCGGCTTTCATGAATTGATTGTTGGCAAGCGGGCGCGCATGGCGGTGGGGCATTTCCATCACCAGCTTCATCACCGCTATTTTGAATGCAATTATGGCAGCGTGGATTTTCCACTGGATGTCTGGTTTGGCACGTTTCACGATGGAACGCCGGAAGCGCGTCGGCGTCTGAAGTCACGCCTTGGACCACGCTAGGAAAGGTGGATCATGTCAACCGACACATCACGTAGTGCCCAGAATTTGCCAGAAACAGCCAAAGCCGGACCTGGTCCTGAAAGGCCGGCCCTGATGCCGCGTTGCCCGGCATGTGGACAGCCCGAATCCATCGTCTGGGTGCATGGTCATGGCCAGTGCGGACATTGCCACATGAATGTCATGCCATGCTGTGATGGTGCGGTGTGCGACCCGTCCTAGTCTGCCATCTGTGCCTTATGGTCATGGCGCGGCAACACTTCACAGGTGGCAGCGTGCTTTCATCTTGAATACGCCGGTCATCAGGCTATAACAGCGACACACACCGTTTTACGAGGGGGACTGTCATGGACGCGAATATCGGACTGATTCTGGTGATCGGCTTTCCACTTGCTCTGTGCATTGTTTTATGGATTTTCGGCAAGGTTTCGGTACGCCCGGACTAATATCCGCGTACCTGTCTTCAGACTTCTTGATCATCTGGCCAGCCGCCGGGTGGTCAGCTGAGGGCTTTTACTGCCGCGTCCATCGCAAGNGTCACGCATTTGTGGCGTGANTTGATGGGCTGGACCGGCTCAAAGACCTGCATCTTGGGATGAGGGGCGTTCGGCTCTTTTGCAGCCANCCAGCTTGCAAGCCCTTCNCGTAATGCGGCCACATCGCTGGTCTTCATTCCGGGTGCCATTTCGACAAACAGTCCTGCGCCGGCTTCGCACAGGGCGCATCCGCGTACCGACGCACTGGCCGCAGTGATCTGGTCAGCATCAACCCTCATCTGCAGATGGACACGGTCACCGCAGGTCGGGTTCGATACCGTCGCTTCATGCGTCGGGCTGTCCAGATTTGCAGGGTCCCGTGCCAATTTGGCCAGTGCCAGTATCTGTTTCTGGTAGAGAGCATCCATGACCCGTGACTAACAGCCACAACGGTACAGGGTCAATCCAGTCCAGTCATGTTGCGCTGAAATGTCCGCCTCTAACCGGCGTTCATGATCAACATCGAGACACCACCGATGGCCACGATATAGGTCAGGATGACCATCCAGTGAAGACCGTTGTAAACGTTTTCTTCCGGCACATTGTCCGGGCGCGCTTTCTGCGAAGCCATGACGTCAATCCCCCAAAAATTGGCTGCGGTCTCGACAAACGGACCGCCATAATTGTGTACAACCACAATCCGGCAAATTCAACCTGCTTGAGGCGGGCAAAAAACCGGCTTTCAACCATAAAAACCTGCGTACTTTATACCTTCATCCGGTGATTCACATTGAAGTGATGTCACCATGGCACTAAGCTGGGATTGTTTGGGGAGGCTGGTCTGAACCGATTTGCGCGAAGCCTGTTGTTGTTTGTCATTCTGTTCGCGGGGTGGCTTCTGATGTCGGGGCATTACACACCGCTGCTGATCTCGCTGGGGGTTGTCAGCTGTGCCGTTGCTGTTGTGCTGGCGCATCTCATCGGGGCGACTGATGATGAAGGCCTGCCGCTGCATATTTTCGCTGGCCTGCCCGTATATCTTGCGTGGTTGCTGCGCGAAATTGTGATGTCGAATATTGCCACAGGAAAAATCATCCTGTTCGGCAAGGCACGTCCGACATTGTTTACTGCAACTGCGACGCAACGCACGGCAGCTGGTATCGCAACCTATGCAAATTCAATTACGCTGACGCCCGGAACGGTAACCATCGAAATGGATGCCAACAGTGATGACGGGCATGATTTTCTGGTGCATGCGCTGGATCAGTCATTTGCCGATGATGTGGAGAGCGGCCAGATGGACCGCCGCGTTACGGCGCTGGAAGGTGGGGGCAGCACATGATCTTTGCTGCCGGACTTGCCGCCTGCGGTGTGGCCCTGATACTGGCGCTGGTGCGGGCCATGCGCGGCCCTACGCCGTTCGACCGGCTGCTGGCGGTGAATGCTGTCGGTACGACGGTCATTCTGGGAATTGCGCTGCACGGCTATGCGCTGGGGCGGCCAGAATTTGTCGATATTTCGATCCTGTATTCGGTGATCAATTTTATCGGCACTTTTGCTGTGCTGAAGCTGTTCAATACTGGCGGGCTTGGCGATACGGGCGGGCGGGCAAAGCCTGATCTGGACAGTGTCATGGCTGACGGTCAGGTGCGCAATTCCAAGCAGACCGGCACCAAGAGTGGTGGCCGGTCATGACAATGCTTGTTGAAATTGTGTCAGGGCTTTTCATCCTGCTTGGCGTGGTCGCGCTGATCACTGGCAGCCTTGGTCTTGTGAAGCTGCCTGANTTGTTCAGCCGGACACATGCNGTCGGGATGATGGATACGGCGGGTGTCGGGTTTATCATTCTGGGACTGATCATTTATGAGGGCTTTACCCTTGTCAGTGTAAAGCTGGCACTTGTGGGCATTTTCCTGTTTTTNACCAGCCCGATTGCAACGCATGCGGTGGCACAGGTTGCCCTNCGCAGCGGGATCAAACCAAAGCTGGATGATGACAGCGGCAAGGATGGCGGGTCATGACGGTGTTTGTGACCAACATGCTGCTGTTGCTGTTTCTGGTGTTTCTGCTGGTATTGGTGATCAGAACGCGTCGTCTGTTTGCCGTTGTTGTGCTGGCAGGTGCCTATTCACTGGTGTCNGCTGCGATGTTCGTCAATCTGGACGCTGTCGATGTGGCCTTTACCGAGGCGGCTGTTGGTGCCGGCATTTCAACCGTTCTGTTTCTTGCCACCATGGCCTATCTGCCGGGGCGCGAGAANGTTCTGCCTTCATCGGGGCGGATCGGGANCGCGATGAGCGCTGCCATCATATGTGTTATAGCAGGCGCGCTGNTGGTGGCTGCCGCTGTTGAACTGCCNCCAGTCGGTGATCCGACCGCACCAGCACATCTGCATGTCGCCCCGCGCTATCTTGAGGAAAGCTACTCCTTCCTGCACATCCCGAATGTTGTGACCACGGTACTGGCCAGCTATCGCGGGTTTGATACACTTGGCGAAACCATTGTTGTCTTTACCGCAGGCCTTGGCGTTCTGGTGCTGCTGTCCGGCTATACACGGACCAGGCGCACGCGCGATGAAGCACTGTCCAAAGGGGAGGGTGATGATGCGTGACAACCCGGTCCTGCGCACAGCAGCAAAAATCCTGTTCGCGCCGATCATCGTCTTCGGACTCTATGTGCAGTTTCANGGTGATTACAGCCCTGGTGGCGGGTTTCAGGCCGGGGTGATCATTGCGGCTGCCTTNATCCTGCACGCATTGATNTTCGGTCTTGAGGCCGGGCGCAGACTGGTGCCGGAATGGCTGAATCTTGCCATGTTGGCCGCTGGCGTCCTGATCTATGGCGGGGTTGGTGTNGCCGGNATGATGCTTGATGGTTTGTTTCTTGATTACAACGTGTTGTTGCCTGATCCTTCAGCAGGACAGCATGTAGGAATCATCCTTGTTGAATTTGGTGTCGGGCTGACGGTGACGTCGGTCATGTTGGCCCTGTTTCATGCGTTTGCAGGCTTTTCTGAAAACAGGTTTGCCGACAATTCCGATGATACGGNCGGCGGGGGATCNCAATAATGGATCTAGTCGCCACGATGACCGCAAGCTGGAATTATNTTGTTGTAATCCTGTTGATGATGGGCGGATTGTTCATCGTCATATCCCAAAACAATATGGTGAAAAAGCTGGTTGGGCTGGCCATTTTCCAGACATCGGTATTTCTGTTNTACATCACNGTTGGCAAGGTTGCCGGTGGTACAGCGCCGATCCTTGTGTCGTATGGCAAGACAGCCTATTCCAACCCGCTGCCACATGTGCTGATCCTGACGGCCATCGTGGTTGGCGTGGCGACAACAGCATTGGGGCTGGCGCTTGTACTTCGNATCCATGCAGCCTTTGGCAGTATTGAGGATGATGAGGTGTTGGCGATGAAGGCAGAAGCCGGCATGCCGCGAGGCAGGCGTTCGCGCAGCACTGATCCGGATGGTGGTGATACGGCATGAGCATTACGTCTATCATCGCCAATCTGCCAGCACTTGTTGTTGTCATTCCGTTGTTGCTGGCACCAGTTGCCGCGNTGATCCCGATATCGGGCGTTGCCTGGGTGGTCGCTGTCATTGGCAGCGGCAGTGCGCTTGTCGCCGCCTTCCTGTTGCAGGGCGCNGTCACCAGCGGCAGCAGCTTCAGCTATCANCTTGGCAGNTGGCCACCGCCCTGGGGCATTGAATTCGTTGTGGATTCGGCGTCGGCGCTGACTGTACTCATCATGGCTGCGTTGGCGTTTGTGGCGACATTATTTGCCCGCAAGGCGCTGCCGGCAGAAATGAATGAAAAGGACATTGGCAAAGCCTATTCAGCCTGGCTTCTTGCCTGCGGCGGGCTGTCCGGGCTGGTGTTGACCGGTGATGCCTTCAATCTNTTCGTGTTTCTGGAAATTTCGGCGCTGTCGTCGGTGATCCTGATTGCCCTTGGGGCCGGAACAGACAGGCGCGCGCTTGTTGCGGCCTATAATTACCTGATCATTGGTGCGGTAGGTGCCACATTCTATGTGATTGGTGTGGGCTTTATCTATGCGGTTACCGGAACGCTGAACATGGCTGATCTGGCTGCGCGTATTCCAGATGTGCAGCAGNATACGGTCATCATGGTCGGATTCGGCTTCATGGTCGCAGGTATTCTGGTAAAGGCCGCTGTGTTTCCTGTNCATATCTGGCTGCCGGCTGCCTATGCCTACGCACCGTCAGCTGTGTCAGCCCTGCTGGCAGCGATTGCGACCAAAGCCGCCCTTTATGTTTTGGCCCGCATTCTGTTCACCATATTTGCCGGTGTGCCGGATGTGACATCGCTGGCAATCGAATGGGTGCTGGTCCCGCTGGCTATCGCTGGCATTTTTTCCGGCACAATTCTGGCCATCTATGAAAATGACATCAAAAAGCTGCTTGCGTTCAGTTCGGTAGCGCAAATCGGTTACATCGCTCTGGCATTCGGCATTGCCAGTACTGCC
The DNA here is from genome assembly GCA_002683535.1 of SAR116 cluster bacterium. Lineage (GTDB taxonomy): Bacteria > Pseudomonadota > Alphaproteobacteria > Puniceispirillales > Puniceispirillaceae > UBA8309. The sequence goes on along the minus strand of NYTO01000019.1, from coordinate 2,961 downwards.
GGTGTTGCTGCCGGTTTCATCCATATCGGCAATCATGCGGTCATCAAGGGTGGCATGTTCCTGGCTGTTGGCGGATATTTTCTGGCGCTGCGCAGCCGTGTCAGCCTGTCTGCGATGACCGGACTGGGTCGGCGCATGCCAATCACCACCGCCGGTTTTCTGATTTGCGGGTTGAGCCTGATCGGACTGCCACTGACAGCCGGGTTTATTTCCAAGCTGTATCTGGTGCGCGCGCTGATCGCCGAAGACATGATCCTTGTGATGATCCTTGTGCTGGTCAGCAGTGCCCTGTCTGTCGCATATCTGTGGAAGATCGTTGAAATTCTCTGGCACCGGCCAGAAGGGAAAGAAGCGCCTCTGCATACCAACGAGGCACCAGCGCTTTACATCCCCTTATGGATATTGGCCATCGCCAATCTGTGGCTTGGCGTCGCCCCGACGCCGCTTGTTGATGCCGCCAATCGCGCAGCCATGCATCTGCTTGGGGGCCGGTAATGAATTTCATGTCTCCTGAAACAGCTGTCCTGGTCGGTATTTTTGCCCCGCTTGTTGTGGCGGTGCTGACACCCTTTCTGGCTGTGCGAAACAACTGGCGGGACATAGCCGGGCCGGTTGGCGGCGTTATCACCTTTATTGCGGCACTGCATGTGGCAGCAGACGTGCTGGCCGGCGGCACCCCGACATGGATCGCCGCGCAGATTGCGCCGGGCATTGACCTTGGCTTTGCCGTTACGCCCCTTGGGGCCATTTTCGGTCTTGTGGCTTCAGGCTTGTGGATACTCGCGGCGATCTACTCGGTTGGGTATATGCGGGGCAATCATGAAAAGCACCAGACCCGTTTCGCTGCCTTTTATGCGGTGGCGGTGCATGCTGCCATGGCGATTGCATGGTCTGGCAATCTGCTGGTGCTTTTCATTTTTTACGAGATTTTGACCTTCTCCACATTCCCGCTTGTGACCCATAAGGACAGCAAGGCTGCGCGTGATGCAGGCCGGCTGTATATGAGTATCCTTGTTGGCACCTCGGTTGTGTTGCTGCTGCCTGCGGTGATCTATGTATGGGTCATGACGGGCCGGCTGGATTTCGTGCCTGGCGGTATTCTGGCCGGGGCCATTCCTGACAATGTTGTTCCGTGGCTGCTGGCTGCCTTTGCATTTGGCGTTGGCAAGGCCGCGCTGATGCCAATACACCGGTGGTTGCCGGCGGCGATGGTTGCGCCAACGCCTGTCTCGGCCTTGCTTCACGCGGTGGCAGTGGTCAAGGCCGGCGTGTTCACCATCCTGATGGTTGTGGTCTATATCTTCGGGACTGATTTTCTGCAGGCAAGTGGGGGCGGCACCTGGCTGGTCTGGCTGGCAAGCTTTACCATCATCGCATCAAGCTGCATTGCCATTACCAAGGATGACCTGAAGGCACGGCTGGCCTATTCAACAATCAGCCAGCTGTCCTATATCGTACTTGGAGCGGCGATTGCCACGCAGGTGGCGGCTGAAGGGGCAGCCCTGCATATCGTGATGCATGCGGCTGGCAAGATCACCCTGTTCTTTGTTGCCGGTGCGATCTACGTGCAGGCCCATATCACCAAAATTTCAGATTTGGACGGCTATGGCCGTGACATGCCCTGGCTGTTCGGGGCTTTCTTTCTGGGGGCCTTGTCGATCATCGGCATTCCGCCCCTTGGTGGCAGCTGGTCAAAATTCTATCTGATGGTTGGCGCGGTTGATGCCGGATTGCTGTTCGTTCTGGCGGTTCTGGGGATTTCGTCATTGCTGAACATCTATTATCTGCTGGATCCGGTTGCGCGTGCGTTTTTCAAGCCAAAGCACAAGGATGTAAAGATTGACCGGCATCCGCTGGTGGTCGTGCCACCTGTCATCACTGCGGTGATGTCGGTGTTGCTGTTCTTCTTTGTTGATACGTTTGCTGTGCTGGCACGGTTGATGAGCGGGTAGGGAGGCAAGAGATGGTTCCAACAAACACCAATGCCAAAACCGATGCCGCGTTGCAGCGTCTTGGGTGGCATTTTACGCGCGTTCTGGTGCTGATTGCCGTTATTCTTGTGCCGCTTGAGTTCATTGCGCACCGGCATGGTGAAATCGCACTTGAAGATATTTGGCTGTTTCCTGCGATCTATGGGTTTGTTGCCTTTGTATTTATCGTCTATGCGGGCCGCGCCTTGCGGCTTCTGATCATGCGGCGCGAGGATTATTATGATGAATAGCGCCGGAATCGCCGTGCAGTTCAGTGCCTTGCCGCCGGGCGTTGTGATGATCCTGGCTGCCATTGCCGTGCCGTGGATTCCCCATATGGCGCGCCAGGCCTGGATGCTGGCAGCGATTGCCCTGTCAACATGGGGGCTGACAACTGGGCCGGGGGAACATTTTGTGTGGACCGCCCTTGGGTATGAGTTTGTACTCTACCGGGCTGACGCGCTGACACTCCCGTTTGCGCTGATTTTTCATATTGCGGCTGCACTGAATGTTTTCTACAGCGCACATGATCGCAAATGGACCGAACATATGCCTTCATTGGCCTATGCCGGTGCGGCCATTGCCGCGGTGCATGCAGGCGATCTGGTGTCTTTGTTCTTCTGGTGGGAAGCCACTGCTGTCACCTCGGTATTCCTGATTCTTTCAGCAGGTACGTCGCGCGCTCAAAAGGCGGCCATGCGCTATCTTCTGGTACAGGTGGCGAGTGGCGTGTTGTTGCTCGCTGGCGCAGCGGTGCTGGCAGCCGAAGGCGTTGGCATTGCGTTCACAGCGTTTGACTTCAACGGACCGGGGGCAATAGGTGTTTGGCTGGTATTCCTCGCTTTCGGCATCAAGGCGGCATTCCCGTTCCTGAATGGCTGGTTGCAGGATGCCTATCCCGAGGCAACGCCCACAGGCACTGTTGCCCTGTCAGCCTTTACCACCAAGCTGGCTATCTACGCCCTTGCCCGCGGGTTCCCGGGCACCGACA
>NYTO01000018.1 GCA_002683535.1 SAR116 cluster bacterium | reverse complement strand
AGCGCCGGGACAATGTATCCTGAACAGGATGTTGTGCGCTTGGCGCGCATTCGCAAGACATGCACTATGTATTTCAAAAGCAGGCTGCCGTTGCAAATTTGTAAATGTTTACAGATATATTCAATACCCAATTTTTAAAACATGCAGCGATCACCTTGCCGTTACCTGGTGACGTTCACGCGTATGTCATTTTCAACATGGTGTTAATCGCGTCACGGTGTGTCACCACACACAAATCACGGAGACTTACATGCCGCATTTTCTGTTTGCCTATCATGGCGGAAAAATGCTGAAAACCGAGCCAGAAACCGAATCTGAAATCGCCCGCTGGCAAGGCTGGTTTGACAATATCAGCGCTGCAATTGTTGACCCGGGCAATCCGATCGGTGAATCACGGACGGTATCGGATACCGGTATTGTTGATGATGGTGGGCCCAACCCGGTTTCTGGATATAGCATTGTAATGGCTGATAATATCGACGCCGCAGTGGCGATGGCCCGCGACTGTCCGATCATTGGCAATGGGTCGGTTGAAGTTGCCGAAATTCACGAATTCACGATGTAGGCATTCACCATAAAAGAAAGGAAAGACCGAGATGGTGGAACTTACACAGAATGTAACCTGGATAGCGGTGATTATCGGCGCGCTACTGGCATTTTTTGCTGGCTGGGCATGGTATTCGCCGAAATTGTTTGGCAAGCGCTGGGCACAGGGTCTTGCCATTGACCTGGCGGCTGCACCTCCTGTTGCGGCCATGATGCTGCAGGGCCTTGGGCTGTTTCTGCTCAGCTGGTTTGTCGCTGTTACGGCGGCGTCTGGTGCGCTGATGACATTGCTGCTGGGTGCATTGGCCTTTGTCGTGCTTGGCTATAGCGGAGAAAGTTTTGCCGGACACACACCTGCCGTGCGGCTCATCAATGGTGGTTATTGGGTGCTGGCTGTTGTTGTGATGATCCTGACAAACGCTGCTTTGTAAAACATCGCGTTCCCGGGGCATCCGTCTTGGGGGAAACCCCCAAGCGTTGTCATTTGATTTCCGGATTTAGCGCTTGCTGCCCGTCAGCGGGTGCGGAACAATGCTGCCTCTGCAATTTGCCGGAGCCGGGTCATGCGTATTGTGTTTGTGGGTGTAGGGGCGCTGGGATCCTATTTTGGTGGGGCGCTTGCGGCAGCGGGGCATGATGTCACGCTTGTCATCCGCAATCTGGCACATCGTTCTGCCATTCTGGCCAACGGGCTGCAACTGGTGCTTGATAGCGGTGAACAACTCGTTCATCCGCGTGTGGTTGCGCCAGAGGATGTCGGGNCAGAAGCNCCTGCAGATATTCTGGTCATTTTTTGCAAGACGGGCGCAACGCGTGATGTGCTGACGGCATCATTGCCCCTGATCGGGCNGGAAACCCGCCTCGTCAGCGCGCAGAACGGGCTTGGCAACGATGCGGTTCTTGCCGAATTTGTGCCCCGCGACANGGTGATCTATGGAACAACAATGGCACCGGGTGATCTTCGCGGCCCCGGTATTGTGGAATCGCATGGGTCGCATCTGACCCAAATTCGTGCGGCCACTGAAAATGAAACAAGCCGCAGCCACGCCACCCATCTGGCGAATGCTCTGGATGCNGCGGGCGTGCCNACAATNGTCAATGAAGATGTCGACACGGTGATCTGGGCAAAGGTGGCGTTCAATTGNGCAATGAACAGCCTGTGCGCGCTGAACGATCTTCGCCCCGGGCNATTGCTGGATTCNCCCGACATGTCGGCCTTGGTGCGNGCCACCGTCGCCGAATGCTGTGATGTNGCCGAGGCAAGCGGCATCANTGTTGATCGTGNTGAGCTGGANTCCCGTCTGCAGATGGTGCAGCGCGAACATCGGGGCCACATCCCCTCCATGCTGCATGACATGCGATCACAGCGCCGCACGGAAATTGATGCGCTGAATGGCGCTGTTGTGGNATTGGGGGCNCAGCATGGNGTGCCCACGCCNTATAATCACACACTGCTTGCCTTGGTCCGTCAGCGCGAGGCANACTATTNGGCGTAACATATTTTCTTTTCGAACNAGTTCAGGAACAGCGAGAGTCCCATGGCAAAAAGCGCAACACCGATCCCNCTCAATATTACCTATCCGGATACGCCAAAGGGCATGAGTGATGCAGAGTGGNATGCACGGGTTGATCTGGCTGCTGCCTATCGGCTGACGCATCACTATGGCTGGACAAGTGTTGTCTATAACCACATCACGCTGCGTGTCCCGGGAACCGATACATTTCTGATCAACCCGTTCGGGCTGACCTATGATGAAATCACCGCATCAAACCTGACCTGTATCGATCTGGANGGTAACAAGGTGTCGGACGACGCCTGGCCGGTAAACCGCGCCGGCTATGTGATCCATGCCGCCATTCACAAGGCCCGCCCGGATGATNTGCATTGCGTGATGCATACGCACGAACCGTTCAGNCAGTCGATCGCTGCNCTGAATGTTGAGGTTGTCCCGATGATGCAGGAAGGCTGCCAGCTGTTTGAACGGATCGGCTATCACGATTTCAACGGCATTGTTCTGGACGAGACTGAACAGACCCAGCTTATCAATGCGATGGGCAGCGATAAGCACACGCTTGTCCTGAAAAATCACGGTCTGCTGACCGCTGGCCCGAATGTGGCATGGGCTTTTGTGCGGCATCAGCTGTTCATCCGCAATGCCGAGATCATGTTGCGCACGATGTCATCGGGCGCGCAGATCAGCTATATCCCGGACGAGGTAATGCGGCATACGCGCCAGCAGTTTGAGGGCGGTGATGCGCAGTCTGGTGCTGCTGTCAGGCATCCTGAATGGCCTGCATTCTGGCGGTTGCTCGACCGGATCGATCCANGCTGGAAAACCTGATCGGCGGAAAGTGTCCAACGATNAAAGGGCGGCAAGTCGCTCTGGCAGTGCGGCGATGNCATCGCGGCCAGCATTGGCAAANGCAAACCGTAAATAGGCCTCCTGGTCCNCACCGAAAAAGGTGCCGGGGATGGTCAGAATTCCTGCTTCCTGTGCCATCCGCATGGCAACTTGCAGCGATGACGTGCCATCAAACGGGTGGCGGACATATCCGAAATAGGCTCCGCTGCTCAGCAATGTCCAGCCGGGCAGGTCTGCCATCACCTTTTGNAAAAGATCCGCACGGGCGGCGATGCGCGTCCGATTTTCCTGCCGCCAGTCAGCAAGCTGCGACAGCATGGGGACAACCGCCATCTGGGCAGNGCGCGGTGCGCAAATCTGGATATTGTCGATGACTTTGGCAAGTTGCAGCACCAGATCCCTGCCGCCGGNTACCGCGCCAAGACGGTGCCCCGGCATGCAATAGGATTTGGAGAAACTGTANAGCTGGATCAGCGTGTCCTGCCAGCCATCACGGCGCANCAGATCATGGGGACGGCCNGTGTTGAGGGGCATGAAATCACGGTAGGTCTCGTCGAGAATCAACCAGATGCCGNGGTCCTGACACAGGCTGAACAGTGCATCCAGAAAATCGGGCGGNTAGACTGCNCCGCACGGGTTGTTTGGTGACACGATGGCCAGTGCGCGGGTGGCGGGGCCAATGGCAGCGGCCACATCATCCAGCGCCGGCAGCATGCCGTTTTCCGGGTGGCAATCAACATAACCGATATCAATTCCCAGCATGCCAAGTGCTGATTCATGATTGAAATAGCAGGGCCGGGTCATCAGAATCTCGTCACCCTGTCCGGCAACGNCCAGCGCCGCTGCCACAAAGGCCTGATTGCAACCTGATGTGATGTGCGTCTGTTCGGGCAGAATGTCGGTGTCATAGATGTNGCCGAGATGGGCTGCATAACCGCTGCGCAATTCCCAGTCGCCTTCAACACGGCCATATTTCGCCGANTCTGTATCAGCCGCGGCGGCGNTCAGCGCGGCGGTCATGTCAGGGTGCGCGTCATAGCCGGGGACAGCCTGGCTCATATCAATCATCTGGCCCTTGCTGCCATCATATGATGCGCGCCAATCCTGAACAACGGATACGGGCGGGGCAGTCAGTGCGGAAACGGCAGGATTGAACATCGACATCTATCTTTTCAGANCAGGTGAGGGTAACGCGGTGAAGATGACAAAGCCTAGCAAAGTTGCGGGTGCGGTAAAAGCAGGTCAGACTTGCATTTTGGTGTTCACCNGGGCTGGCGTGGGCTGGCCCGAATGACAGAAGCAGATCCGAGGCAGAACCATGTTCATTCGCGAAAAACTGCAATATCAGCCACAGCCGCTGCCTGACCGGATCGTTATGAGTGATGCTGACAGCATTGCAGCTGCNGATGCCTATCTTCAGCACATGAAGACGCGTCATACGGTGAGGGACTTTTCCAACCGCCCGGTACCGCGCCAGATTGTCGAAGACTGTATCNGCACTGCCGGGCTGGCACCAAGCGGGGCNAATCATCAGCCGTGGCATTTTTCGCTAATTGGCAATGCNAATATGAAAGCGGCTATTCGCCAGGCCGCAGAGAAAGAGGAAGCAAAGTTCTACAACAGCGATTCCCATGATGAATGGATCAAGGCGCTGGAACCTATCGGCACGGGCCCTGACAAACCGCATCTGGTTGATGCGCCGTGGCTCATTGTGGTGTTTGCCGAACGCTATGGCATGTTTGAGGATGGCACCCGCTACAAGAACTATTATGTGCCGGAAAGTGTGGGCATCGCAGCCGGGTTCTTGATTTCGGCGCTTCATAATGCCGGGCTGGTCTGTCTGACACACACGCCAAATCCCATGGCTTTCATGACAAAAATCTGCAAACGGCCAGCATCGAACAAACCGGTGATGATCCTTGCTGTCGGTCATCCAGCAGAAGAGGCCCNCATTCCGGCCGTTGCCAAGCGCAAGAAGCCGCTGTCGGAGATNCTNAGCTNCTTTGACTAAGATGGCCGCTGCAACAGGCGCGNAGGAAATCTATNAAGGNACGTGATTTTGGTGGCATCAGGCGGCGTCCGGGATGCAACAGTGACAGGCGCGATTCATGATTGATCTGCAGATGCGGGGCAAGCTGCACCAGGCGNCCATCGGCGATCGCAGCACGGCAATAGATCAGGGGTGCCAGGCCGACGCCATAGCCTGATGCCACCATGTCCCGCACGATCAGCGGATCATTCACCTGCACCAGCGCATCGGTGTTCATCCGTGTGTTGATGATATCGACGCTGCCTTCCATCCGCACCGGCAGCATGGTTTCGGCATACCGCGTTTCGATNACCCGCACCTGCTGGGTAAGCAGATCGGCGGTCAATGCAGACGGCAGACTTTNTGCCACTTCAGGGCTGGCGATCCAGGCAAGCGGTGCCTCGACAAGCGTCTGCTGGACAAGATCGGAATTTGTCATNCGGCCNACGACGACTGCCATGTCAATCTGGTNGCGAACAAGGTCNGGCATGAANCTGGAAATCCTGATATCGAGCCGCAATTCAGGATAATCGGCAAGGAATCNGGGNAAATGAGGGCTGACAATCTCGCGGCTGAAGGCCATCGGCAATGCGACTGTCAGTCTGCCACGCGGCGCATCTCCAAGGCCGGCCAGTTCGGCGCTTGCAGCGTCTACCTGTTCCAGAATCTGAACCGCATGCTTGTAGAANAGCATGCCGTCCTGCGTCAGGGTGAATTCACGCGGNCCGCGCAGGAACAATTGCAGGCCGACATCCTCCTCCAGCCGGTTGATAATGCGGCTGAGGCTTGATTTTGGCTGACCNATTATGCGTGCTGCTGCAGATATGCCNCCATGNGTGGCAACAGCNATAAAAGCGGGAAGATGGCCGGNGTTCCAATTCATGAACGAACTGTCCCATTAATATTTATTTGTGCCGAAAATGGTATACGCTAGGATGGTATTTGCCAAGTGAATGAAAGCTGGTAGCCGAGCCGCTGAGCAGGAGGACAGAATGGACCAAAAGCGCGATTATGATGATGTGCCGGGCACATACATTTTGGACAGCCGCAGTTATCGCAAGGGCTATCATCTGAACATGTTCTGCATGTCGCTGAACAAGGCCGATTGCCGGGCAGAATTTGCCGCTGATGAAGAGGCCTATCTGGCCAGGTTTCCGATGACAGACGAACAGCGCCGGGCGGTGCTGGACCGGGATTATATTCGCCTGCTGCAGCTTGGCGCGAATGTCTATTACACCTTCAAGATTGTCAGTCATGACCGTCAGCCACCGCAGGTGATGTATGGCAAGATGTCGTCACCGCCACTGTCATTTGAAGAATTTCAGGAGATGATGATTAATGGCGGACGCCCGATTGATGGCAACCGCAGTAAAGAGGAGGCAGACAATGGCTAGGCTTATCGCCGGAATGGGAACATCGCATGTGCCGGGCGTTGGCGCAGCAATGGATAATGGCAAGACGCAAGAGGATTATTGGGTCGAGCTGTTCAAGGGATTTGAACCGCTGCGTGCATGGCATGCCGAAAATACCCCGGATGTGACGATTGTTGTGTTCAATGACCATGCGACATCAATGTCGCTGAACCATTATTCAACCTTCATGATGGGCGTTGGTGAACAATTTCAGCCAGCTGATGAAGGTTGGGGCCCGCGCAAGGTGCCTGTGGTTGAGGGGCATCCCGAACTGGCCTGGCATATCGTCGAGGACCTGATCCTCAACGAATTTGATATGGCGGTCACTGCGGATTTCGATGTTGATCACGGGCTGACCGTACCGTTGTCGATTGCCTATGACCAGCCAGATGCCTGGCCGACAAAGGTGATTCCGCTATGCGTGAATGTCATTCAGTATCCGCAACCAACACCGCTTCGCTGTTTCAAGCTTGGACAGGCAATCCGCCGGGCAGTTGAAAGTTTCGATGAAGATATAACTGTTGGAATCTGGGGTACTGGCGGGCTGTCACATCAGCTTGGCGGGGAACGTGCCGGTGTCGTCAATCCAGACTTTGACAAGCGGTTTCTTGATAATCTGGTCAATGATCCGATGGCAAATACAAAGCTGACCCACACCGATTTTATCCGTGAAGCCGGTGCAGAGGGAATTGAGATGATTATGTGGAATGTGATGCGGGGTGCGCTGAATGACAGCGTCCGCGAGGCGTATCGCTTTTACCATATTCCAGTGTCTGCTACCGCCTATGGTGCGATCATTCTTGAAAATGACTAACGCGGCAGACTATAGAGTTGCGCCGGCCGAAGATGATGCTGGCAGGAGGGTAAGATGAAAACTGTTGCTGTGCGGAATATCAAACGGACAGATGCCGGTCTTGCGGGCCGTCTTGGTGCGGCCGGTGCCTCTTCAGTCCATGAGGCGCAGGGGCGTACCGGCCTGCTGGACCCGGCATTGCGGCCGATCTATCCGGGTGCGCGCATCGGCGGCACAGCGGTAACCATTCTGGCAGCACCCGGTGACAACTGGATGGTTCATGTGGCCATTGAACTGTGCAAGCCGGGCGATGTGCTGGTGCTGGCAACAACGGCGCCGAACACCGACGGCTATTTTGGTGATCTGCTGGCAACATCGGCGCAGGCGCATGGCGTCAAGGGGTTGATCAGCGATGCCGGTGTGCGTGATGTGGCCGACCTTGCCGAGATGGATTTTCCGGTCTGGTCACGCGCCATCTCGTCTATGGGAACGGTGAAGAATACACTTGGCGCGGTAAATGTGCCGGTGATCTGTGCTGGCCAGCTGGTGTTTCCGGGCGATGTCATCTGTGCTGATGATGATGGNGTCGTGGTGGTNGCGCNGGCGCAGGCTGAATCNGTGATGGANAAGGCGCAGGCNCGCCTTGATGGCGAGGAGGCAAAGCGCCAGCGCCTTGCGGCCGGTGAGGTGGGGCTCGATATCTATTCNATGCGTGAACGGCTGGCCGACTCCGGGCTTGTCTATGTTGACACGCTGGAGGAGCTGGGCGACTTCAACGGCATCGACTGTCGCGGCAATTAGAGTGGCAGCTGACAACCGCGAAGCAGGCAAACGGCAGCAGGCGGCTATTTCAGCCGCTTGCACTGATATTCTGCCTGACAGCGTACCTTGGCATCATCAACACGAATAAGCGCATCCTTGCCGCCAGTCTGACGGCGATAGAAGCAGTCGGTGCCGCCATCGGTAAATTCACGCTTCTTCAGCCGACACAGTTCATAATGCGGTGTTTTGTCCTCGACCACAGGCTTGTAGGTGCGTCCGGCAGCGGCGGCAGGGCTTGCAATGCCAAGTGCCAGGACCAACATGCAAGTCGGAAGCAGCGGTACGACCGGACTAGCTGTTTGCCGACGCATTTTCAGGGTCATCCTCGGATCCGGGCAAATACGCTTTGCCCTGAACGGCGCGCGCTCCCAGAATTTCAACCAGTTTCGGATTCTCGCCAACGATGTCGCGAAGAACGGCATTCACCTTTTCTTCAGCTTCTTCCATCGTTGCAGCCTCAAGTTCGGCCACACCTTCGATAATCCAGTGAACTTTTACTTCCATATGAGCCTCCTTCATCCCGCAGCCTGCAAGCCGGCAGCTGCGCGCGGTTAGTCGCTGGTGATAGTCAATGATTCATAAATCGTGCCAGCTTTGTCCTGAAGTTCGGCAATTTTTTCATCATCGACATTGCCGCGCGCATCATCGCGTGCCTCAAGTGATCCGGGCAACCCGATTGCAGTAGATATCGAATACCAGATATAGGCCATTTCGAAATCAGGTTCTTCAACTATTTCAAGGTGATACTGGGCAAGCTGATAGACAGCCGGCGCGTTTCCGGCATCGATTCTGTCCTCGAGCCGCTGCTTGACCTTTTTACGCACATCGTCGACGGCGTCTTCAGGCAGCATGTCCAGCAGGTCTTCGGCAAGATCGCCAGATGCCTCTATGCCACCCAGCTTGGCACTCCACGCCCAGACAAGCGCCTCAGAAAAATTCTGCGGTGCGCCTTTCCCAGCTTCAAGGAGCAGCGCCAGATTATACTGCGCATCGTGCTGGTTCTGTTCGGCCTGCAACCTGAACAGCTTGATCGCGTGCCGGAAGTCGCGGTCCTTTACCGCCTGTATTGCTTCAGCAAAGGTGGCATTGCTCGTGTCGATATCATCAGATGCGGACACTGGCGCAGCGATAGCAACGGCCAGCAGCACTGATGTCAGACAGGTGGCAAGCAGCCTTGCGGGAAAAAGTGAAAAAAGGGTCATGTCATCGGCCTGCCATCATCACAAGTTGCAGATACAGGATGCGCAGGCGAAAATTGGAATTTGGCCGCTTCTCGTAAACCACGATACGTGGCCGGTTTGTGTCCGGCTTCTGAAACTCAATGGCCATATAGTCAGGCAGGAAGATGCCCTGAGCCTCGAGAGTACCCTGCGGATCGGTTGCGAAGACCTTGGCGAATTCCTTGTCGATCCAGATCATGGCCAACGCCTTGCCCAATATATCGGGCAACCGCTCGCGCACATCCTCACGCGAGGCGAATGTTACCGTTTCGTCGACAAGCCTGACGGTTGTCGGCGCTGACGGTTTGCGCACTGCCGGCGGGTTTTTCTTGCCAGCAGGTACAAGCGCATTTTTTTGCTTTGGGCTCATCCGACCAAAACCTCTGTCTACTGTCCGCAAATCATGCGCTGTCTCGATAGTAAGGATCAGCGACATTGTGCCATTCTTTCTTGAATTCGCAATAACTAAACAAAAGGCATTTGCTGGCAGGGCCCCACAATTCAGGCTTCAGGGCCATCAAACAGAGCCGGGGAAAAAATTTTCTGCCGTTCCCCGGTTTTGGTACGAAAATTGAACAGTCACCTTACTGCAATTAACCAAACAGGGGTTGAGGCGTTCATGATTTCAACAATTCGGAATGCACTTCATATCCATTCTCAGGATATTGCGATCATTACCAATAATATTGCAAATTCTGGATCAAATGGTTTTAAACGAAGTGACAGCAATTTTCTCGATTCCTATGCTGAAGACCCGCCCATCAGGGGCCGAAATGTCGGTTTCGGTGCGCTTGCTGAAGAGCCGCGTCGCCAAGACAACAAGCAGGGATCCTTGAAAGTCACCAATGGTGCGCTGGATGTGGCCGTCAGCGGCCTTGGCATGTTTGTCACGACGAGTGCTGCTGAGGGTGATGTGACTTATACCCGTGACGGTTCCTTCCTATTGGATATCGCTGGCAACGTTGTCACAACCGAAGGGCGTGGTGTAATCGGGTTGGATGGTGAACCGCTGGTGATCCCGCCACAGCATATAGATGAACGCGGTGACTCTGGCCTGATTGAAACGATCAACATCAGCGAGCGTGGTCAGATAAAGGTTACCTATGGAAATGGGTCGATTATTGACCGTGGAACTATTGCCCTTGCTAATTTTGCTAATATTGGTGCACTACGAGCTGTAGGTGGCGGCCAGTTTAAGGCAACCGAAAAGTCGGGCCCTCCCGTGCTCGCAGAGGCGGTGACTGGCAATTTCGGAAAGGTCATTAGTGGTCACCTGGA
>NYTO01000017.1 GCA_002683535.1 SAR116 cluster bacterium | reverse complement strand
TGATCCTGCGTGACTTGCAATCGATACCGTTTCAGTCAATCCGAAAACTGTCTGCCAGCGCCGGTGTCTCGCCACTGACCGTGATCCGGCTTGCCCGCAAATGGGGATATGAAGGCTATAACGACTTTCAGACAGCGGTGCGTGACTGGTTGTTGGCAGATGCTGCCGCCGCAAAGACAACATCGCAGGGCGCGCTGTCCGCCGACCTGCAGGCACCTGAACTGCATGCCGGTATCAATGACGCCGCTGCCATGGTTAACCGTGCGCGCAGCGTGCATATCACCGGGTTTCGCAGCGCATGCGCCTTTGCCCTCTACATGCATTATGTCGGGCGAATGGTGTTTGATCATTTTCACCTGATGTCACCGTCCGGGTCGGGCAGCCCCGAGGATTTGGCCCAGCTGACGGCCGATGATGTGGTTATTGCCTTTGGAACGCTGCCCTATTCAACAGAGACAGTGCGTCTGACAGATGCGGCGCGCCAGCTTGGCATCCCCACAATCGCCATCACGGACAGCAAGCAATCACCATTGGCAACACATGCCAGCATCAGCATTGCCGTGCCGATTGCCCGGCCGGGCCGCATTTACAGGATGGCGCCAATGACGGCCGTGATCGATGATATTCTGGAAGCCTGCTTTGATGACCCGGTTGCCGATGCCGACAGGCGCATATCCTATTTCTCCGCGCGGGTCGACTCTATCAAGGGATATTGGAAATAGCCGCACTGTTTCGCGCAGGCAACAAGGGTCGATTTCCTTTCACATATGGCGCACACTGCAACTGACAGGTGGTTATGCGCCAAACCCATCAGCCGAAACCATCAACTGGAACCATCCGCTTGTATCAAGGGCGCTTGTACCGCCATCCAAAGGATCAAAAACATGCATATTCTGCCAGTTATTGCCGCAGCAACAGACGAAATGGAAACAATCTTCAGGGATTTGCACACGCATCCCGAGCTGGGTTTTGAAGAAACGCGCACCAGCGGCATTGTTGCCAGCAAGCTGGCCGAATACGGCGTTGACGAGGTTCACACAGGGCTTGGCAAGACGGGCGTTGTTGCGCTGATACATGGCAAGTCACACGGCAACCGGCGGGTTGGCCTGCGCGCCGATATGGACGCGCTGCCGATTGACGAGATCAGCGGCGTACCTTTTGCATCGCAGACCCCGGGCACGATGCATGCTTGCGGCCATGATGCGCACACCACAATGCTACTTGGCGCGGCAAAACATCTGGCTGAAACGCGCGACTTTGACGGAACCGCAGTGCTGATCTTCCAGCCAGCTGAAGAAGGTCTTGGCGGCGCACGCCAGATGATAGCGGATGGCCTGTTCGAAAAATTTCCCGTTGATGAAATTTACGGCATGCACAATTCGCCAAATGGCAAACCCGGCACCTTTGATATCTGCAAGGGCGTCGCCATGGCCGGCGCGATGTTCTTTGATGCCCATATCCGCGGCCTTGGCAGCCACGCCGCGATGCCGCACCAGTCACGCGATACGGTGGTCATCGCCTCAACGCTTGTCAGCCAGCTGCAGACAATTGTCAGCCGCAATGTGGCACCGCTCGACAGCTGCGTGATGTCGGTCACCCAGATCCATGCTGGCGCTGCCTACAACGTCGTTCCTGAACACGCGCATATCGCCGGCACTGTTCGCTACTTCCGCGAGGAGGTGTGCGATCTGGCGATGCAGCGCATGCAGGCCATNTGTGATGGCATCGCGGCCGCATATGAAGTCGAAATCAGTCTCGACATGCGCAATGTATTCGATGTGCTGGTAAATGATCATGAACTGTCTGATGCCTATATCGATGCGGCAACAGATATTCTGGGGGCAGAGAATGTGTCGGACATTTCCGTACCGGCCACGGGGTCGGAAGATTTTGCCGACATGCTCAGGGTTGTGCCGGGGGCCTATTGCCGGGTCGGGCATACCGGCACGATGGGCCTGCACAATCCGGCNTTTGTACTTGGCGAGGAGTTGCTGCCAATCGGGGCATCAATCATGGCAAGGCTTGTTGAAAAGCGGCTGCCACTNGCCTAGCGCGCCTTTACCCTGGCACGTCTTTTCGTGGTCTTCAGGCGGTGGCAGGGGCGATAGGACTCGAACCTACAACCCCCGGTTTTGGAGACCGGTGCTCTACCAATTGAGCTACACCCCTATTCCGCCCGGCAGCGACATATCCCGCTGCCAAGAGGGGCGTTTGACGCCCCTCTTCAATCTGGTTGTTATTTCACGATCGATGCGACGACGCCGGCACCCACGGTGCGGCCACCTTCGCGGATCGCAAAACGCAGACCCTCATCCATTGCAATCGGTGCAATCAGGGTCACCGTCATCGCAATATTGTCACCAGGCATAACCATCTCGGTGCCTGACGGCAGTTCAACAGAACCGGTCACATCCGTGGTCCGGAAATAGAACTGCGGACGATAGTTCGAGAAGAACGGGGTGTGACGTCCACCCTCTTCCTTCGTCAGAACATAGGCCTCACACTTGAACTCGGTATGCGGCGTGATCGATCCGGGCGCTGCGAGAACCTGACCGCGCTCAACCTCTTCACGCTTCGTACCACGCAGTAGAACACCAACATTGTCGCCGGCCTCGCCCTGGTCCAAAAGCTTGCGGAACATCTCAACGCCCGTACAGGTCGTCTTCGTCGTGTCCTTCAGACCGACAATCTCGATCTCCTCGCCAACATTCACGATGCCGCGCTCAATACGACCTGTCACAACCGTACCACGACCGGAAATCGAGAACACATCCTCGATCGGCATCAGGAACGGCTGGTCCTTCGGACGCTCAGGCTGCGGAATATACCCATCAACCTCGGCCATCAGCGCCTTGATCGCCTCGGCACCAATCGTTGCATCACCATCCTCAAGCGCCGCAAGGGCAGACCCCTTCACAATCGGAATGTCATCGCCAGGGAACTCATATGAAGACAACAACTCACGGATTTCCATCTCGACAAGCTCGAGAAGCTCCTCGTCATCAACCTGGTCAACCTTGTTCATGAATACGCACAGCGCCGGAACACCAACCTGACGCGCCAGCAAAATGTGCTCGCGGGTCTGCGGCATCGGACCGTCAGCTGCAGATACAACAAGGATCGCGCCGTCCATCTGCGCCGCACCCGTGATCATGTTCTTCACATAGTCGGCGTGACCGGGACAATCCACATGCGCGTAGTGACGGTTCTCCGTCTCATACTCAACATGCGCTGTCGAAATCGTGATGCCTCGCGCACGCTCCTCAGGGGCCTTGTCAATCTGGTCATAGGCCTGAAACTCGGCACCGCCTGCTTCCGCCATAACCTTTGTAATCGCCGCTGTCAGCGTCGTCTTGCCGTGATCAACATGGCCAATCGTGCCAATGTTTACATGCGGCTTCGATCGATCAAACTTTTCCTTGGACATCGCGTTCTGTCTCCTGTCTTTCTAGTTCACTCAGGCCATCTTGGCGCGGACTTCGTCAGCCACCGCCTGCGGAACCTGTTCGTAATGGTCAAACTGCATCGAGTACTGGGCACGGCCCTGGCTCATTGAACGCAGTGTGTTGATATAGCCAAACATGTTGGCCAGCGGGACCATGGCGTCGATTGCCCGCGCATTACCGCGCTGGTCCATACCGCCGACGCTGCCCCGGCGGCTGTTCAGATCACCGATGATATCGCCCATATATTCTTCTGGCGTCAGCACCTCGACCTTCATCACCGGCTCAAGCAGCTTTGGCGCAGCCTTCTGCATCACTTCGCGGAATGCGGCNCGGGCCGCAATTTCGAAAGCAAGAACAGATGAGTCAACATCGTGGCTGGCACCGTCGATCAACTCGACCTCAAAGTCGATGACCGGGAAGCCTGCAATGCTGCCGGATTCCTTGGCCTGCTCAAGGCCCTTTTCAACACCGGGCACATATTCGCGCGGCACCGAACCACCGACAACCTTGTTGGTAAAGGCATATCCGCCTTCAGCTAGAGGCCGGAAAATCAGCTTCACACGGGCAAACTGACCAGAACCACCCGACTGCTTCTTGTGGGTGTAATCAATCTCGGCTTCCTTCGTGATTGTCTCACGATAGGCCACCTGCGGAGCACCGATATTCGCTTCGACCTTGAATTCACGCTTTAAGCGGTCAACCAGAATGTCGAGGTGAAGTTCGCCCATACCCTTCATGATGGTCTGGCCGGACTCCATGTCAGAACTGACGCGGAAAGACGGGTCTTCGGCAGCCAGACGCTGCAGGCCGGTCGACATCTTTTCCTGGTCATTCTTCGACTTCGGCTCGATAGCAATCTCGATCACCGGATCAGGAAACGTCATGGTTTCCAAAACAACCGGCTTGGTCGGGTCACTCATCGTGTCGCCCGTGGTTGTTTCTTTCATCCCGGCGAGCGCGACAATATCGCCGGCGAATGCCTCTTCGATCTCTTCGCGGTTGTTCGAATGCATCATCATCATCCGGCCAACGCGCTCTTTCTTGCCCTTGGTCGAGTTCAGGATGCTGTCACCCTTCTTCAGCGACCCGGAATAGATACGCAGGAAGGTCAGTGAACCGACAAACGGGTCGTTCATGATCTTGAAGGCCAGACCGGACAGCGGGTCCGAGTCTTTGGCGCTGCGCTCAATATCACGTGTCTCGGTCGCATCACCCGGTGCAAAGCCCTTGTAAGACGCCACATCAAGTGGACCGGGCAAATAATCGATCACACCGTTCAGCAGCGGCTGAACACCCTTGTTCTTGAAAGCAGAGCCACACAGAACAGGCACAAACGACATGTTCAGGGTGCCCATACGAATAAGCCGACGAAGGTTCTCTTCATCCGGCTCCTCGCCTTCAAGGAAGGCTTCCATGGCAACATCGTCCTGCTCAACCGCAAGCTCGATAAGCGACGCGCGCAATTCAGCAGCTTTGTCGGCGAGCTCGGGGCGAATTTCTTTCAGCGTCCAGCTGGCGCCCAAATCCTCGGAATTCCAGACCCACTCGCACATGGCGATCAGATCAACAATACCTTCGAATTCGTTCTCTGCACCAATCGGCATCTGCACCGGCGCCGGCACGGCACCCGTACGATCTGCGATCATGTCGACGCAGTTGAAGAAGTCGGCACCGATTTTGTCCATCTTGTTGACGAACACGATCCGCGGCACCGAATAACGGTCAGCCTGCCGCCAAACTGTCTCAGTTTGCGGCTCGACACCGGCATTTGCATCAAGAACACATACCGCGCCGTCAAGAACGGCAAGCGAACGCTCTACCTCAATCGTGAAGTCAACGTGGCCGGGCGTGTCGATGATGTTGAAGCGGAACTTTGCCTCTTCCGAATCGTCGCCGTACTGGCCTGACGGCGTTGCCCCATCATTGGTGCGAAACCACATACAAGTTGTTGCAGCAGATGTGATCGTAATACCACGCTCCTGCTCCTGCTCCATCCAGTCCATGGTGGCGTTGCCATCATGCACTTCACCAATCTTGTGAGACCGACCTGTATAATAGAGGATGCGCTCGGTGGCAGTTGTCTTGCCGGCATCAATATGGGCCATGATGCCGAAATTGCGGTATCGCTCTAATTGGTACTCGCGCGCCATATCAAATTACTCCTGCCTGGGCTTACCAGCGATAATGCGAGAAAGCACGGTTTGCTTCCGCCATCTTGTGGGTATCTTCACGCTTCTTGACAGCGTTACCGCGGTTATTGGCAGCATCCATCAGCTCAGCTGACAGGCGATCAACCATTGTGGTCTCGCCACGCTTGCGTGAACTGTCGATCAGCCAGCGGATCGCCAGCGCCTGTGCGCGCTCGGAACGCACTTCAACCGGCACCTGATAGGTGGCACCACCAACGCGGCGTGACCGGACCTCAAGGTGCGGGCGAACATTTTCCAACGCGTCATGAAAGACTTTGACCGGCTCGTTGCCGGACTTTGATTCGATACGGTCGAACGCACCGTAAACAATCTTCTCAGCGGTTGATCTCTTGCCATCATACATCAGGCAAGACATGAATTTGGACACAACCGTGTCCTTGAACTTGGCATCAGGAAGAACAGGGCGTTTTTCCGCGCGATGGCGACGTGACATCTCGAACTCTCCCTTACTTCGGGCGTTTGGCGCCGTATTTCGAACGACGCTGGCGGCGATCAGCAACACCCTGGGTGTCGAGCGTGCCGCGAATGATATGATAGCGAACACCCGGAAGGTCCTTTACCCGGCCACCGCGGATCAACACAACAGAGTGCTCCTGCAAGTTATGGCCTTCGCCCGGAATGTAGCTTGAAACCTCAAAGCCATTGGTCAAACGCACACGCGCAACCTTCCGCAAAGCCGAGTTCGGCTTCTTTGGTGTTGTTGTGTATACCCGCGTGCACACGCCGCGCTTCTGCGGGCATGCTTCCATGGCAGGAACCTTNGTACGTGCAACGGGGCGTTTNCGCCCGTGCCGGATCAACTGGTTAATGGTCGGCATTACCGTCCCTTTTTTATCTCAACCAAATGGTTGCACTTGAAGTGCNTCAAGGCTGNCTCCCCCNCTAAANAACAGAGGAGAACAGCCTCATGTCATGCCCGTGNTGGGCGTGATTTCGTCACCNTTATAACNATNCAGCGTCTGGCTTGGGACTGNCATCTGCCCGAACAAGCCACCACCTGCATCAAAAGGTGAGCGGAACNTATGTCAGCCGTGCTGGCGGGTCAAGCTGTTTTTGGCGNGACCCGCNCGTTTGCACNCACTTTTTTAACACCGNCGCCAATCAGANAAAGTTGTCTTCAGGCCTCGGTTTCAGTCGTCTCTTCAGCAAAGCCTGCAGGCGCATCAACACTCTCGAGTGCCGGTGTTGCCTTGGCACGTTCGTCCGCGATGACCTTGTCACGATCCGCCGCAATGCTTCGTAACCGCTTCATAACTGAACCAGTGCCTGCTGGGATAAGTCGCCCAACAATGACGTTCTCCTTCAGTCCATCCAGCGTGTCCTGACGTCCACTGACCGCAGCTTCTGTCAGAACGCGGGTCGTCTCCTGGAACGAGGCAGCAGAAATGAACGAGCGCGTCTGCAACGATGCCTTGGTGATACCCAGCAAAACCGGGTCAGCCACAGCAGGACGAAGACCTTCTGCCTCTAGCGCGGCATTAGCACTAGCAAACTCTTCTCGGTCGGTCTGCTCGCCCATAAGGAACGTGCTGTCACCAACGTCAGTCACCTCAACTTTTTGCAGCATCTGACGAACGATCACCTCAATATGCTTATCGTTGATCTTCACGCCCTGCAGACGATAAACATCCTGAACCTCTTTCACCAAATAGTCAGCCAATTGTTCAACACCTAAGATTGACAGAATGTCATGGGGCACTGGGCTTCCATCAAGAAGCAAATCGCCTTTACGAACCATGTCCCCTTCATTGACAGCCAATGGCCTACCCTTTGGCAGCAAATATTCAACCGGCTCCGCATCACCTTCGATCGGAATAACCTTGATCCGGCGCTTTGCCTTGTAATCATTGCCGAATTCGACTCGGCCATCTGATTCCGCGATCACCGCAAAATCCTTTGGCTTGCGTGCCTCAAACAATTCGGCAACACGCGGCAGACCACCGGTGATGTCACGTGTCTTTGACGATTCGCGCGGGATACGGGCAAGAACGTCACCTGCCTGTACTTCAGCACCATTGTCGATAGACAGAATCGCACCAGCCGACATGAAGTAACGTGCCTCAAGGCCATTCGCCAGTGTCAGCACCTCGCCCTTGTCATCACGCAGCGTGATACGCGGACGCAGATTGGCACCGCCAGCTGCCTGTTTCCAGTCAACGACCGTACGGTTCGAAATTCCCGTTTCATCTTCAGTGACTTCACGCACCGAAACGCCGTCAACAAGATCGACATAATTCGCTGTCCCCTTCATCTCCGCAATGATCGGCATTGTGTACGGATCCCATTCGATCATAACATCCCCAGGCGTCACATCACTGCCCGGCTTGACCAGCAGCTTGCCACCATATGGCAGACGATGGCGCTCACGCTCACGTCCCTGCTCATCGACGATCAGCAGCTCTGTATGACGGCTCATCACGATCCGGTTCTTTGCCCGGTCGGTCACCAACGCTTCATTTTCCAGCTTCACCTTGCCGCCGATAGCCGCTTCGATGTTTGACTGCTCGGCACCACGCTGCGCCGCACCACCAACGTGGAATGTCCGCATTGTCAGCTGTGTACCCGGCTCACCGATCGATTGCGCTGCAATTACGCCAACAGCTTCACCGATGTTAACTTTCGTACCTCGGGCAAGGTCACGACCATAACACTTACCGCAAATGCCGGTTTCGGCTTCACACAACAAGGCAGAGCGAATCAGCGCTTGGTCAGGGCCTGCTGTCTCGATCCGGTCTGCATGTTCCTCGGTCACCATGTCACCAGCGGCTACAATCACTTCACCAGTGCCAATATCCAAAAGATCTTCGGCCATTACCCGGCCCAAAATACGGTCATACAAAGAATCGACCACTTCACTGCCACTCATAACCGCGCGAACGGTCAAACCTTTGGACGTGCCGCAATCCTCGATATTGACGATACAATCCTGCGCCACATCCACCAGCCGGCGGGTCAGATATCCCGAGTTGGCTGTTTTCAGCGC
>NYTO01000016.1 GCA_002683535.1 SAR116 cluster bacterium | reverse complement strand
ACCTGGCAGCGTCCACACAACGCCCGCCCGCCACAAACCGAATCAATATCGACACCAAGCGTCCGCGCCGCTTGCAAAACCGTTGTACCAGCCGGCACAACGCCTTGCCGGCCAGACGGCGTAAAGACGATTTTGATATCTGATCCGGTGTCGCTCACGGCCTTCGCCTTGCCCGGTCAGGCGCTGCGCCGACGACGCGTCTGGCGACGTTCACGCCCACCCTCGCCAACAGCTGCCGGTTCACGAAACCGCTTGATCCAGTTGCGGCATTCCGGGTCATGCCCGTTCATCACGTTTGCGCCCATGATCCCGGTCATTTCTTCAGCGTGAAGCGGGTTCATGATGGCTGATGTCATGCCGGCACCTGCCGCCATCGACAGAAAGGCTGCGTTCATGCCATGCCGGTTCGGCAGTCCAAACGAAATGTTCGATGCTCCGCAGGTTGTGTTTACCTTCAGTTCGGTGCGAAGCCGGATGATCAGGTCCAGCGCCGACCGTCCGGCAAGATTGATGGCACCAACCGGCATGATCAGCGGATCAACAACAACATCCTCACGCGGAATGCCATAATCCTCAGCCCGCTCGACAATCTTTTTGGCAACCTCGTAGCGGACATTCGGGTCCTCGGAAATGCCTGTCTCGTCATTCGAAATGGCAACCACAGCGGCATTGTATTTCTTGACCAGCGGCAGAACCACTTCAAGGCGTTCCTCTTCACCCGTCACCGAATTCACCAGCGGTTTTCCCTTATAGACGGCCAGACCAGCTTCCAGCGCCGCAACGATCGAACTGTCAATGGCCAGCGGCACCGAAACCGTATCCTGCACCAGCTTGATTGCCTCGGCCAGGATCGCAGGTTCATCCGCCATCGGAATGCCTGCATTCACATCCAGCATGGTGGCACCGGCCTCGACCTGAGCCACAGCATCTGAAATGACCCGCTCATAGTTGCCTTCCGCCATTTCAGCGGCAAGCAGCTTGCGTCCAGTCGGATTAATCCGCTCACCGATAACGCAAAAGGGGGCGTCAAATCCGATAATGAGTTCCTGCTTGTCCGACGAAACTAAGGTTCTGGTCATGAATTCGCTCCTTCTGCGATTGCGGCGATGGCCTTCAGTGGCTCAGTCGTCGGTTCAGTTGGCAATCACGTCAAACCCGCCTTTTGGCAGGAGTTCGATATTGCCCTCAGCAACGCCACCAGCATAGGCAGCAGTGCGGGCAAATCCCCCAAATGGATAATAATGAAAATGCCGGATCAGACAGGCATCATCAGCTGCCATGCCCTCGGCCAATCCGGTGATCAGCATATGCGGTGACTGCACCGTCATCAATTTGGCCACGTTCTTTGCCTGTTTGGCGACAAAACGCATCGACGGGCCGATACCGGAAATTTGGGCAAACCGGAACAGCGTCTTGATCGTCGCCGGTCCCGGAATGCCGATGCGGATCGGCAGCGTATTGCCTGCAGCCCTGACACGGCGTTCCCAGTCCAGAACGATATCTGCCTCAAAACAGAACTGCGTTTCGATATAGAGGTTCAGACCATCACGAGCGGCCAGCGCATTCTTTGCTGCCAGAGCCGCGGCAATTTCCTCATCAGTGATATCAGGGCTGCCTTCAGGGTGGCCGGCGACACCAACCGAGCGAATTCCATGTTTCTGTATCAGGCCAGTTTCCAGAACCTGAATCGTGGCATCAAACGCCCCGACAGGCTTGTCGACACCGCCGCCGATACACAAGACCTCTTCGACACCGCAGCGGCTGGTAAACGCCGCCAGCAATTCATCCAGCTGGTCGGCATCGCGCAAAGAACGGGCCGCCAGATGCGGCACTGGCCGCATACCGTCATTATGCAGGCGTTCAGCAACAGAAATCGTTTCGGCAGGGTCGGTTCCCGGCAGGAACGTCACATTGACCGTGGTGCCCGGTGAAAGGCAGTCACGAAAACTCTCAATCTTCGTGGCACCTGTCGGTGTGACTTCGATGGACCAGTCGGCAGCCGCCTTGCTGATCATCTCGATAGTACTGGCCATCCTTCACTCCGCTCAGAAATCATTGGACCTGAAATTCGAATTGATGCTGCGTGTCTGCATGCTTTGCAGGCCGGAAGAATGGCGATTTCAACTCGCTGACGATGGCTTGCCAACGCCCCACTATCTTCCGATTGCGACATGCCCCCGTCTGACCAGTCAATCGGGATTGTTGCCACCATTCTCGACAAGCCGGCGCACCCGGTCTGCCGGGTAGTCTTCTTCCAGCTCAGCTGCCCTGGCCGCCGCCGCGCTATCCAGATCCTCTCCACATTCGACCGGATCGCCCCGACGCCATTCTGCCAGATAGTCATCTGTCGATTCCGCGCAGTCGCGCATGGCGGCGGCATCAATGGCGATGGCAAAACGCCGTGACAATTCAATCTTCGCCTGCTCGCGCTTGCGGCCACGGCCACGTTCAGCGATGACCTGGGCGGGAATATCACGCCAATATAAAGTAATCAGCTGTGCCATCCTTATCTCCGTTGTGTTTGCCGTTGCGTCTGCGATGGGTTTGCGGCGACTGCGTTTGCAATAAATTCGGGAAACGCGCCATATCCGGTGAACCGGTATTCATAGGCCAACCCCAGCTCGGCAGCTGCCCGCCGGGCCTTTTGCCTCAAACCCTCATCATCTGTCTGCGCGATATAGAGGGCGCGGGTATAGTTGCCAAAATACATGTCACGAAGCTGCGGGTGCGCACGCAGGCCCATTCCCTGCATTACAATGCGTTCAAAATGCCGGACCATATAGTCGGTCAGAAAAAAAGTGCCGATCTGATCTTCCATCTCGGCATCAAATTCTGCTGTGCCCATGAACATTTCATAGCAGTGCGGACCGGGAATGCGAATCAGCCCTTCGCGCTCCACAAAGGCATCGATCTCACCNCCTGTTCCGCAATCACCATAGATCACGGCAATCTGGCGACCCCTGCGTCGCAGCGATGCAACCTTGNGNGCNAGCCCCGGAACAATTTTTTCNGGATGATTGTGCCAGGACGCGGGAAGACAGGTCAGATCAACCGCACCGTCGGGAAACTGGNNTGTGATGGCAAGAATTTCACGGGCAAGCGCACCGCACGCCAACAGGGTAAGCCCGCCGGGTGCGGTATCGCCAGTTTCGGCGAGACTGATATTGGTGCTATCGACGCTTGTCATGCGGGTGCCTGCACGATTNCCAGTGGCAGTCATAAAGATTGCATCCGGTCCACAACCGCCCACTGCACTGATCCNATCAGCCGGCAGCGGCCTTGGCCTCGCGCTTGGCGGCAATCCGTTCCTTGGCGGTCTCGACAGCAACAGCNGCATCACGGCAATAGGCATCGGCACCAACGGAATCGGCAAACGCCTCATTCAAAGGCGCGCCGCCGACAAGCACGATGTAATCATCGCGAATGCCCTTCTCGACCATCGCATCGATCACCACCTTCATGTATGGCATGGTGGTTGTCAGCAGGGCCGACATTCCAAGGATGTCCGGCTTGTGTTCCTCAAGCGCTTCAAGATAGTTTTCAACCGGGTTGTTGATACCAAGATCGATAACATCGAAACCGGCACCTTCCAGCATCATCGACACCAGATTCTTGCCGATATCATGGATGTCACCCTTGACCGTGCCGATCACCATCGAGCCGACTTTCGGCGCACCTGTTTCAGCCAGAAGCGGNCGCAGAATGCCCATGCCTGCCTTCATGGCGTTGGCAGCCATCAGAACTTCGGGAACAAACAGGATACCGTCGCGGAAGTCGACACCGACAATGGTCATGCCTTCGACCAGCGCCTTTGTCAGAACATCATAGGGTGTCCACCCGCGCCCAAGAAGGATATTGACCCCTTCACGAATTTCGTCCTGAAGCCCGTCATACAGGTCGTCATGCATTTGCTGGACAAGTTCATCATCGTCCAGATCGGCAAGGATGATATCTTCTTCGTCAGACATCGCTTGATCAGACATGGTCGCGCTCTCCAAAAAGGCCTGCAGACACGCTCTGAAGCGCATCCTCCATATCTCACATTTGCGACAATAGATGCGCCAACTGTCTTTTCTGGGCGACTGAATTTATGCATTTCACGACAATGCAGGAGGAATCAGGGCAATTTGCTGTTTCCCGTGCCTTTTCAGGGCATTTATTCCTGGATCTGGTGCTTTGTCATGATCGGCATGCTGCCAACAGCAAAAGCCAGCGAAATAACTGTAATACCGAACACTTTGAAGGTTACCCAGTCATCGGTACTCAAGGTGCGCCAGGCAATCTCATTGGCCAGTGCGGTGGTCAGGAACATGGCCACCCACAGCCGGCTCANCGCCCGCCAGCCAGCNTCATGCATGCGAAGCTGCGCCCCCATAATTGCACCAAGGGGGTTGCGGCCCAAAAGACGTCCGCCGGCGATCACCGCCGCCAGCAGGACAGTCAACACCGTTGGCTTGATCTTGATGAACAGCTCATTGTCGAAATAAAGCGACAAGCCACCAAAAAAGCTGACCGCGACGCAGCCAAACAGCGCCATCATCGAGATGCGGCGCTCCAGTATCCAGCCGGCGGCCAATGCCACAACTGTCGCGGCAACCAGCACACCGACNGCCAGCATAAATTCACCGGTGAAATAGTTTGCTATGAAAAAGACGATAAGCGGGCCCATATCCAGCAACAATTTGCGGCCCTGCCCTTGCGGCGCCTGCATTGACGANTGTTTGCTGTCGGCACTGGATTCAGCATTGGATGCGGATTCGGATGTCTTGTCAGTCACTCTNCTCTCCNGACACGGGGTTGGCTGATGGGTGGCGGGGTATATTTGGCAAAAAAGCTGGCAGCATTTCAGGCTGTGTNTCACAAAAGGGGCGGCGCATCAGGCAGCAAGCACATTGTTCATGGACTCACAGGCAGCAGCGGCTTCGCGGATCAGCATCCCGCCATCATCGCGGTGCCGCGCTTCCTCGCCAAGCTGCCGGCGCCACAACCGTGCGCCGCGCTGGCCATGAAACAGGCCCAGCATATGACGCGTAATGGAATGCAGCGGCACCCCTTGGCGTGTCACTTCATCGGCATAATCCGCCATGCCGCTGGCAATATCCAGGCGCGACGGCGCGGCNGTTCCGGTAAAAGCCTCAGCGACATCGGCAAGAATCATGGGCGTGCGATAGGCAGCGCGTCCCAGCATCACACCGGCAAAGCCATCTGCTGCCTCGACAGCNGCATGCNCGGTATCAAGACCGCCATTCAGAATAACCTGCAGCTGCGGTCTGGCAGCCGCAAGACGGCGCGCCCGATCATAATCAAGGGGCGGAATGTCACGGTTTTCNTTGGGGCTCAACCCNTTCAGCCAGGCTTTGCGGGCATGCAGATACACCNCCCCGACACCGGCCCNGGCAATATGCGAGACAAAATCATCCAGACCCGCCTCGGGGTCCATATCATCAATGCCAATGCGGCATTTGATCGTCACCGGCAGGTCGGTTGCCCCCCGCATGGCGGTCACGCACTCAGCTACCAGTGCAGGTTCAGCCATCAGGCAAGCGCCGAACCTGCCCGATTGAACACGGTCGGACGGACAACCGATATTCAGATTGATTTCAGCATATTCATAGGGTGCCGCCGCCGTCACCGCCTGCGCCAGGCGCGCCGGATCACTGCCACCAAGTTGCAGCGCTGTCGGAATTGCGCCGTCCAGGTCGGGCCCTGCAAGCGCCAGCAGCCGGTCACGATCGCCATGAATGACCGCCTCGGCAGTCACCATTTCGGTGAAGCGCAGCGCCGAAGGTGCAATCAACCGGTGAAACAGCCGGCAATGCCGGTCCGTCCAGTCCATCATGGGGGCAACACATAACCGCCGGTCAATCGACTGATTGCCGTTGTCAGGCTGCGCCCTGTCATGCTGTGCTGTGTCGTGCTTGTTATTCATCAGGTCTGTATATCCCACCTCAGCGCGAAATTCCATGCTGTCAGACGCAAAGCATGGCAACCGGACCGGCTATGCCTACAGCATCTCGAACGGGTTGCGCGCCTTCTGGTCGGCAATGGCGATGATCCACACATCGGGGTCGATTTCACGCTCACGCGACAGGCGGGCTGCAACAGCATCCGCATCCGACCAGCCTTCGGCACCGCCGCCCAGCAAATTCTGCCATTCATAATCACCATCAAAGCCGATGACACGTGACAGCAGCCGGTGCCGTCCGTCCAGCGCATCAATATGCACAAAAAGGGCACCGGCATCGGCATCACCACGATTGACGACCACGCAATCAATCAGCGCGGCGCTGGCAACCCGAACCGCGGCACTGACCAGCATGCCGGTCTTCAATCTGTCCATTTACAATGCCTCATTCCGCAACACTGATATTTCGCAACACTGGGCGGCGATCAGAAATTGCCGCAGTTAAAAGTCACTGCAACGACCCTTTTGTTCCCAGTCGCCATAGCGTGTTGGT
>NYTO01000015.1 GCA_002683535.1 SAR116 cluster bacterium | reverse complement strand
TGCCATCCCTATGGTGATGGCAGGTCAAGCCATGGCAGCCGACACTGTTCTAACAATTTCGTCCTGGGCAGCGCCTGTTCACACGATGAATAAGCATGTGTTCCCGTGGATGATCTCGGAAATGGAAAAATGCTCGGGTGGCAGCCTGTCTGCCAAAATCGAGTATGGTCTTGCATCACCACCAGCCCAGTACGACACAGTTCGTGACGGCGTGGCTGATTTTGGCTGGATCGTTTACGGCTACACACCTGGCAAGTTTGAAGCGACCAAGATCGTGGAAATGCCGGGTAACACAGGCGACGCCCAGCAAATGTCAGTTGCATTCCAGAAGACACATGAGAAGTTTCTGGCTGCCGCGAAAGAAGCCAAGGGTGTTCAGGTTCTTGCCAACTACGTGCATGGCCCTGGTCACATCAACACAGTAAAGGAAATTTCATCCTACAAGGATGTGGTCGGAATGAAGCTTCGTGTTGGCGGCGGTGTTGCCAATGATGTCGGAACAGCACTTGGCGTTGCCGGTGTCAATATGCCAGCACCAGCGGTTTACGAATCAATTTCGTCCGGCGTGACCGAAGGCGTGTTCTTCCCGCTTGAAACCATGTACGCCTTCAAAATTGCAGAAATGGCGAAGTTCACCTATCGCAATCCACAAGGCATGTACACCACGGCTTTTGGCCTGATCATGAATGATGACACTTATAATGATCTTTCCGCTGCACATCGCAAATGTATCGACGATATGCGCGGTGTTTCGATGGCCTCACAGATTGGAAAGTACTGGTTGGAAGCTGACGTTCTCGGAAAGCAAAAATTCGAGGAAATGGGTGGCAAGATTACCGACGCCAATGCTGCAGAGCAGGCGTATTTTGCTGAAAAGACAGCCGGTATTGAAGCCCAGATCATTGATGGTCTGAATGGCCGCGGTATCGATGGTGACGCGGCGCTGGCCTATTATCGCTCGCTGCTTCCATAGGCTGACACCTACAAAATTGTTGGAAAAAATTGGCAGGTGGCTCTTCGGGGCCACCTGTTTTCTTTTGGACATAGGGGATCATCCGGTCCTTTACGGTCTGCCCGTTTTGGTTGACCATAACCGAATGACAAACAGCGCCGCCAGCAAGGACATGCCATGACCTCATCATCCGAATCACCCTTTGCAGCAAGCGCGGATGTGCTGGCATTCCCGGCGCCTGCCGACCTTGATGATGCATATGAGAACAGNAAGTACATCCCAAAGGCAGATATCCATATGCAGGAATGGGAACAGCAATCGGCGGCATTNCGCGCTGNAGCGCCGCATGCCGAANTGGACCAGNCTTACGGCACCGGTGCGCGNCAACGCTATGATCTGTTCTGGCCGGCCGGTGGCCCNGGATCGGAACAGGGGCTGCTGGTCATTNTTCATGGCGGATACTGGCTTGCCTTNTCCAAGGACAATTTTTCCCACCTTGCCAGCGGNGCGCTGGCCGCGGGCTGGGCCGTGGCGATGCTCAGCTATACGCTGGCTCCGGCAGCACGGATCAGCGAGATAACTGCNGAAATCACAACCGCANTGAACCATCTTTCNGGGCATGGCAACGGCCCCATGCGGCTGGCCGGCCATTCTGCCGGCGGGCATCTGGTNAGCCGGATGATGTGTGATGATACCGACCTTGCAGACGCCGCCGCCGCCCGTATCGACCGGGTCATATCGATTAGCGGCCTGCATGATCTGCGGCCCTTGCTGCAATTGCAGAAGAACAGCGAATTNAGGTTGGACAGCGCAGAGGCGATCGCCGAAAGCGCGATCTGCCACACACCGCGCCGCGGGATAGACCTAGTCTGTGTTGCCGGTGCCGATGAACGCCCGGAATTCATCCGGCAGAACGGTATTCTGCCGCTGGTCTGGCAGGGGCTGGGCGCAAACTGCCATTCACAATTGCTGGCAGGTGAGGAGCATTTTTCGGTTATCGGTCAGATGACGCGTCCGGACAGCCAGCTCAGCCGCCTGATCCTTGCGCCGCTGGGGTAGGTGCGGCACAGCGTGACGACACCATTACAGGCGCGCATATGTACTGTTCAGTTCGGCCGCAAGCTTGCCAGTTGCCCGGTCGGTGATGCTGATACGCCCCACCACCAGCCGGCGGCCGGCTTTCAGGATTTCGACGTTGATATCGCCGCCCTCTACCCCCAGCGGACGCAGAAACCGGCTGGCAATATCCACTGTTGTAATTGGCGTATATTCACCGATGGCCGCCGTCACCGCCGCAATCATCGCTGTATCGGCGGCAGCGACAATGGCCTGTCCGCAGATCATCCCGGCATCGCGTGTCAGCTGGTCACTGAAAGGCAGGAAAAAATGTGACTGCACACGCCCTATATCTGTTACCTCAAGCCCCAGATCGCGCACCCATGGCGCGGTTACATCCGCCAGCAGCGCCGCAGCAGCAGCAGCATCAAATTCATCTGCTGTCGCTTCAGGCTTGCTGTCATCTGGCATCGCGCCACTCTCCGCTTGGTTGCACTTGCAACAGGACATGATCCTGTCAGCCCGGCCAGTCCGGCCAGACTGGCAGACTTGACTAACCGGACGGTCAATCATTACCGTTTGATCCTTGCTGCTTTTAGGCGTCCGGTCAAGCTGGCGGCCCACCGCCCTGTTCTGGCGGGATGTGCCGTCAAAGCAACATTGACTGAAGGCGTTTTGGCCGCAGTGAAACCGCAGGCCGGGGGACCAGAATGACAGATGACAAGCAGAATATGGCCCGCGATGTGGCCGAGGCGATGATCGGCAATTGCGGGTTTTCGCAAGGGCTTGGCATGCGGATCGCCGATGCCGGCCCGGACTTTGCGGTGATTGAAATGACGCTGGCGGCACTTCACATGAACGGCCATGACATCTGTCACGGCGGGGCTATTTTCGCCATGGCAGACACGGCCTTTGCGCATGCGTGCAATTCCGACAACATTGTTACCGTTGCCCAGCAATGCCAGGTCAATTTCCTGAAGCCCGGCAAACTGGGTGATGTTCTTTGTGCCACCGCACGGGCGCGCAGCCTGTCCGGGCGAACCGGCATCTATGATGTTGCTGTTACCGACCAGAGCGGCGCGCTGATTGCCGAATTTCGGGGCATGTGCCGCAAATTGTCTGGTCAGGTTGTTCCCTCTGGGCCNGACCNGNACAGNCCTGATACCGCCTGACAAGCCCTGCCAGAACCTTCACACTTNCATCGACCCGAACAAAGAGACACCAGCATGCGCGACCTTGCACCAGACAGAAACAGCCTTGATCCGATCGAGATCGCCTCGCGCGACGAGATTGTTGCGCTGCAGTTCAAACGACTGCAATGGACCGTGGCGCATGCCTATCAGAATGTGNCGCTGTACAAGCGCAAATTCAATGCGGCCGGTGTGCATCCCGATGATCTGAAAGCACCCGAGGACATCGCGAAATTTCCTTTCACCACCAAGGAAGATCTGCGGCAGAGCTATCCGTTCGACATGATGGCTGTNCCGATGGACAAGGTGGCACGCATTCACGCCTCCAGCGGCACCACCGGCAAGCCGACGGTGGTTGGCTATACCCGCGCCGATGTCGATAACTGGGCGCATCTGGTGGCGCGGTCGATCCGGGCTTCTGGCGGGCGGCCNGGAGACCGCATTCATGTCGCCTATGGATATGGTCTTTTCACTGGTGGCCTTGGCGCACATTACGGGGCCGAGGCGCTTGGCTGTACCGTCATTCCGGTCGGCGGTGGCATGACCCAGCGTCAGGTGCAGTTGATTGTCGATTTCGAGCCCGACATCATCATGGTCACGCCATCATATCTTCTGGCCATCGCGGACGAGTTCGAGCGTCAGGGGATCGACCCGCGCAGTACCAGCCTGAAAAGTGGCATCTTCGGCGCCGAGCCATGGACCAACGCCATGCGCGCTGAAATCGAAACGCGCTTTGACATGCATGGTGTGGATATTTACGGCCTGTCAGAGGTCATGGGCCCCGGCGTTGCCAATGAAGCTGTCGAGGAAAAGGACGGGCTTTATATTTGGGAGGACCATTTTCTGCCCGAAATCATTGATCCGGACAGCGGGGCTGTGCGCGCAGATGGCAGCGAAGGCGAACTTGTCTTCACCTCGCTGACGAAAGAGGCATTGCCGATTATCCGCTATCGCACGCGTGACCTGACAACATTACGCGCCGGCACAGCACGCAGCATGCGCCGTATGGACAAGATCACCGGCCGCAGTGACGATCTGATCATTCTGCGCGGCGTCAACGTATTTCCCAGCCAGATCGAGGAACATATCCTGAAGATTGACGGCATCAGCCCGCATTACCAGATCGAACTTGCGAAGGACGGTCCGCTGGACAGCATGACCGTGCGTGTCGAGGCCGCGCCGGGCAATGAAGATGATGGCAGGCGGGCCGCGCTGGCCGCGCTGCTTGGCGAGAACATAAAGCAGAATGTCGGTATATCGGCTGCCATCGATGTGACCCCGGTGGGGGCTGTTGACCGGTCCGCCGGCAAGGCGGTTCGGATCATCGACCGCCGCGACGGCTGAACATCCCATGCCGCGCCGCCGCGCCACAAGCTATGACAGCAAGCTGGTCCATATTCGCGACACCGCAGCCGCGCTGTTTGCCCGCGACGGGTTTTCACGCACATCAATGGCCGAACTTGCCAATGCCTGCGGTGTTTCAAAGGCACTGCTGTATCATTATTTCGACAGCAAGGAAGCGATGCTGTTCGATATCCTGCGCGCCTATCTCGACAATTTGGAGAGCGTTGTCAGCATCGATCCGGCAGCATCGGCAACGCGGCGCGATCACCTGCGCGCCCTGATCGGCGCGCTGCTTGGCCAGTATCGGCAGGCCGGCAACACCCACAAGCTGCTGACCTTTGATCTGCCGGTCTTGCCGCCAAGCCAGCAAGATACGCTGCGCCAGACCGAACGCCGGATCATGGCGCGATTTGAAGCCGCACTTGCCGATGCCGCGGCAGAGGCCGGACGCAGCCAGACCATCGACGGGCCGCGTACCATGATGCTGTTTGGCACGCTGAACTGGACCTATACCTGGTTCCGCGAAGACGGGCCAATGATGCTCGACGCCTA
This sequence comes from SAR116 cluster bacterium, assembly GCA_002683535.1. GTDB lineage: Bacteria > Pseudomonadota > Alphaproteobacteria > Puniceispirillales > Puniceispirillaceae > UBA8309. The sequence goes on along the minus strand of NYTO01000015.1, from coordinate 1,466 downwards.
TTGCGATCTGGTAACGGACAGCACGATCAAGTCGCTATAAATAAGGCTTAATTAATCTGGCGCAATCAACATCTGGTGATCATTGCGAATCACACACAATATATATGACGGTTTTTGATTTTCCACTTTACTTGTCCCTCCCCATCTTTCTAGCGTTCTCCAACTACCGTTTATGAGGGGACACCGATGAGTAATATGAAAGACCTTGATCCGGCGCGAATAGGCGACCCGGACTACGAATTGCCGATGGGCCCAAGGGTTACCTTGGGGCTGCAACATGTTCTGGCGATGTTTGCCAGCAACGTGACACCTTCAATCATTATCGCCGGTGCTGCCGGCTTTGCTTTTGGAAGTGCCGACATGGTCTTCCTGATCCAGATGGCGATGTTGTTCGCAGGTATTGCCACCCTGTTCCAGACAATCGGTTTCGGGCCGGTTGGTGCCAGATTGCCCGTGATGCAGGGTACAAGCTTTGCGTTTGTTCCGATCATGATTGGCGTCGTCAAGTCATCCGGCATGGCAGCGTTGATGGGATCGGTTATCGTGGCTGGCATCTTCCATGCTGTGCTTGGCACATTCATCGGCCGGATACGGCACTGGTTCCCGCCACTTGTGTCCGGGATGGTGATTACCACCATCGGTCTGTATCTGATCCCGGTCGGCATTCGTTATGCCGCTGGCGGCGCCGCTGATTTCCAGGTCAACAATCCGAACTGGGGCGACTTCAGTCACTGGAGCCTTGCGCTTGTTGTGATCATCGTTGCGCTTGGCTGCAAATTCTTTACCCGTGGGCTGACATCATCTGCCGCCATTCTGATCGGCCTGTTTGCCGGTTATCTGGTTGGCATCGCCACTGGTGCGGTCAATTTCGGTTCTGTCGGCAAGGCGGCCTGGTTTGCCATTCCAATGCCGTTGAAATACGGGCTGGAATTCAATGCGGCAGCAATCATTGGCATGTGTCTTATCTCCATTGTCAGCGCTATTGAGACGGTGGGCGATATCTCTGCCATTGCAAAGGGTGGGGCCGGACGCGAAGCCACCGACAAGGAACTGGCCGGCGGCACCTATGCTGACGGGCTGGGATCTGCCCTTGCCGGTGTCTTTGGCGGTCTGCCAAATACATCCTTCAGCCAGAATGTGGGCATTGTTTCGATGACCGGCGTGATGAGCCGCGGTGTGGTTACCATCGGGGCGATCTTCTTGATCATCTGCGGTTTCGTTCCAAAGATCGGTGCTGTTGTTTCATCAATGCCAATCGAGGTGCTGGGCGGTGGTGTGATCCTGATGTTCGGGATGGTTGTTTCAGCCGGTGTCAGCATGCTGTCGACCGTGAATTGGAGCCGTCGCAACATGATGATCCTCGCCACATCATTGTCAGTCGGACTTGGCCTGCAGGCAGTGCCAAAATCCATGCAGCATCTTCCCGACATGCTTGGCATGCTGATGACATCAGGCCTGTTGCCGGT
>NYTO01000102.1 GCA_002683535.1 SAR116 cluster bacterium | reverse complement strand
CGAAACTTTGAGGTCAAAGCTTCAGGAAGCAGATCCCATTTGCTTGGCTCTAATCAGAGGACTGGCAATGCGGATAAGCGATGCGAATGAGGCCGCAGAGACATATTGGCGGGAGTTGAGCATCTACAAGTCACTCGCAGAAAAACAAAACCCTGATGATCAAACATAATAAGTCTGAGCAACTTATTCAGAGGCCTGTCTCGCAAGAATTTATAGAGCTTAGAGCACCTAGAGCTGGATAAGCCTAAAGGCCAACCAATGTTCTGTTGTGCTGCCCGACATGAAAGATGGTCGATATCCCAGGAGTGAGTAAACGTCGAGAGGCGCCGCCGGCGCCGCGTCCATTGTGTCATGGCGCGTCAATCGCGACCAATCGACAGATAGGTCAGGCCGGCATCGCGCATGGCCGATGGATCATAGATATTGCGCAGATCAACAAGCGTGGTGCCCGTCATCGACCGCAGAAACTGATCCGGCGTCAGCGCACGGAATTCATTCCATTCAGTTATGACAACCGCTATGTCAGCGCCCTCAAGACACAGTTCCGCACTGGTCTGCAATGTGACAGCCGCCGGCAGCAAATGCCGCGCTTCCTCCATCGCCTTGGGGTCATATGCGCGAATACTGGCACCGGCCGCCACCAGGACCGGAACAATGTCGAGAGACGGGCTGTCCCGCATGTCATCTGTTTCCGGCTTGAATGCCAAACCCAGCACCGCAATGGTCTTTCCGTCAACCGACCCGCCAGCCGCCTGTACAACCCGTTGGGCCATAGACAGCTTGCGCGCAGTGTTATACGAAACCACCTCGTTCACAATGCTGACATCGGCATCATGGTCCTGGGCGGTGCGAACCAGCGCCATTGTATCCTTGGGAAAACATGAGCCGCCATAGCCGGGCCCGGAATGCAGGAACTTGTTGCCGATGCGCTTGTCGAGACCCATGCCCCGCGCAACATCCTGCACATCAGCACCAACACGTTCGCACAAATCTGCCATCTGGTTGATATAGGATATTTTCACTGCCAGGAACGCGTTGCTGGCGTATTTGATGAGTTCGGAAGTTTCAAGACCCGTCATCAATATGGGCGTCTCAAGCAAATAGAGCGGACGGTAAAGACGGCGCAACAGATCGCGCGCACGATCAGTTTCAGCGCCTACCACAACACGGTCAGGCCGCATGAAATCGCTGATGGCCGCACCTTCACGCAGAAATTCCGGATTTGAAACAACATCAAAATCTGCTGACGGATTCGCCTTGCGAACAATCCGTTCAACCTCGCGCCCCGTACCTACCGGGACTGTCGATTTCGTAACAACGACAGAATAGCCTGTCAGGTGATTGGCTATTTCCTCAGCAGCTGCATAGACATAACTCAGGTCAGCATGCCCGTCGCCGCGCCGTGCCGGTGTGCCGACAGCGATGAAAACCGCATCCGCATCACGCACGGCAGGGCCTGTTTCGGTCGAAAATTTCAATAGGCCAGCCGCAACATTTTTGCCGACAAGCTCTTCAAGGCCCGGTTCGTAAATCGGCATGATGCCGGATTCAATCTTGGTGATTTTTTCGGCGTCCTTGTCGACGCACGTCACATTGAAGCCGAACTCCGAGAAACAGGCACCCGATACAAGCCCTACATAGCCGGTTCCGATGACAGCAAGTTTCACAATATGCTCCTTGGACGTTATATGGCCGACACTATATGGCCGGGAAAATACTGTTTAACGAGGGTAACGAATGCTGATTTACGGACTATTGAATTTCGCGGCGGCCATTTCAGCGCTCATCCGTTCCACANCCNCCCATAATATACCTGTTACCAGACATGGCTAGTGACCCAGCANTTTTTCAACAGCCAGCGTCATGGCGTGACCNAGGGCGATATGGCTTTCCTGNANATGCATGGTNACATCACTCGGAACAGCCAGACATATGTTGCTTTGCTGGGCAAGCATGCCGCCGTCGCGGCCCGTCATNCCGATAACCGCAATATCTGCTTGTGCGGCTGCCTGCGCTGCAGACAGCACATTCTTTGAATTGCCGCTTGTCGAAATACAAATCAGAACATCGCCTGACTGGCCCATGGTTTCCACCTGACGTGCAAAAATGCCTTCAAAGCCGAAATCATTGGAATAGGCTGTAATGAAAGAGGTGTCAGTCGTCAGGGCCAGCGCCGGCAAACCGCTGCGCGGGCGCTGATGATCAAGGGTTGCCACAAACTCGGCCGCAAGGTGCTGGGCNTCACCAGCCGAACCGCCATTGCCNCACAACATCAGCTTGCCACCATTTTTTAGTGACTGTGCGATCAACTCTGCAGCTGAAAANGCGGCCTNGCTGCAATGCGCTGCCGTAGCCTTCTTGACCTCGGCTGACGTCAAAAGAAGCGCCTCTATGTCGGATGATGCAGTCTGGTTCATTGCTACACTCATTTTTGGGCCTGGGCTGTGTTCTTGACCCTTGGCTGGCGGGCCGGTATCCATGGATACCAAGCCAACCGCATTACAGCAAGGACACCTTGATGATCAAGAAAGCCATCTTTCCCGTTGGTGGTCTTGGCACCCGATTTCTGCCGGCAACAAAAGCCATGCCCAAAGAGATGCTGCCAATCGTTGACAAACCGCTGATCCAGTATGCGGTTGAAGAGGCCGCTGCCGCAGGGATCGAACAGCTTATTTTTGTCACGGGCCGCAACAAGAGCGCAATTGAAGATCATTTTGACCATTCAGTAGAACTGGAATCCACGCTTGAGGCGAAGGGAAAATCAGCAGCACTTGATGTGGTCGGCGACATGATACGCCAGCCCGGATCTGTGATCTATGTACGCCAGCAGCAGCCCGCAGGCCTTGGTCACGCTGTCTGGTGCGCGCGTCATNTGATCGGTGACGAGCCTGTGGCAGTTCTGCTTGCTGACGATCTTATCCTTGGCAAGAGCTGCCTGAAGGAAATGGTTGATGCCTATGNAGGCGGCAACATGGTGGCGGTAATGGATGTGCCGCGCGACCAGACAGGTGCCTATGGCATCGTGNCACCTGGAAAAAGCGTGGGCCGGCAGGTCGAAATTGNGGGGTTGGTAGAAAAACCTGCCCCGGCTGATGCCCCTTCGACGACAGCTGTNGTAGGCCGTTACATCATCTCNCCCTCGGTGTTCGATACNCTTGGTCTGCAAGAGCACGGTGCCGGCGGCGAAATCCAGTTGACCGACGCGCTGGCCAAGCAGATTGGAACAGCGCCCTTTACCGGCCTGCATTTTTCGGGTGAACGTTTTGACTGCGGCTCAAAAGTCGGGTTTTTGCAGGCAAATCTGGCTTTTGGCCTGTCGAACCCGCAGATAAGGAATGAACTGCAGGACTGGTTGCAAGGGCGCATGTCATGGACGCGCACGACATGACAGCGCATATATTCGATCCAACGATCCTGCGCGCCTACGACATTCGTGGTATTTTCNAAGACACCCTGACCACAACCGATGCATTTCATATCGGACTTTCATTNATTTCATTGCAGCGTCACCGCACGAATGACAGCTCGGTTGCTGTCGGGCGTGACGGACGTCTGTCATCACCCGCCCTGTCTGACGCGCTGATTGATGGTCTTGTTGCGGGCGGCGCACANGTTGTCGATATCGGATGCGGGCCCACACCGATGCTGTATTTTGCAGCTCATGAACTGGGCGCTGGCGGCGCCATACAGGTCACTGGNAGCCACAATCCACCGCAACATAACGGCTTCAAGATGGTGATGGGNNGTGCCTCATTCTTTGGCGCGGATATCGGCGAACTTGGCCGGGCCAGCGCCGCCGGCTNCACGNGCGCGCCGAGGGAGGGACACGGCGCGAGATATCTATTCAGGCCGCCTATATAGACCGGATCAGCGACGGGTTGACGACCGATGGCATGAACGTCGTCTGGGATTGCGGAAATGGGGCGGCCGGCGCGGTTACCGAACAGCTGGTCAAACGGCTTGCAGGCCGGCACCATGTATTGTTTCCGGAAATTGACGGTACGTTTCCGAACCATCATCCCAATCCGGTCGATCCTGAAACGCTGGAGATTCTGCGCGCCGAAGTTGCAGACAAGGGCGCACAGATCGGGATCGGGTTTGATGGAGACGGTGATCGCATTGGTGTTGTCGATGCGCGGGGCCGGCAGGTGCCAGGGGACTTGCTGACAGCTTTTATCGCGCAGGATGTGGGTTTGCGCCACAAAGGCAAGCCGATGCTGCTGGATGTGAAGTCGTCAGATATGGCGATGGATCTGCTTCGCCAGGCCGGATCGGCACCCGAAGTCTGGAAGACAGGTCACAGCCACATCAAGAAACGAATGAAAGAGGTCGGCGCACCGCTGGCTGGCGAAATGTCCGGCCATATCTTCATCGCTGACAATTATTATGGCTTTGATGATGCAATCTATGCCGGCATGCGGGTTCTTGACCAATGCGTGCGTACCGGTTTTGACATCACAGCATTCATGGACAGCCTGCCCGAACAACATGCAACACCGGAACTGCGCGTGCCCTGCCCGGACTCGGACAAATTCGCGGCCATGGACACCATTACTGCACATGTTCTGGCAGCCAATGATCCAAATGCTGTTTCGACGATTGATGGTGTGCGGGTGCGTACCGATGGCGGATGGTGGCTTTTGCGCGCGTCCAACACCGAAGCTGTTCTGATTGCACGTGCTGAAGCCGCTACAAAGGACCGGCTTGACAATCTGGTCGGGGATATCGGCCGTGCGCTTGGCGTGGCCAACCTCGACTGGTAACGCCGCGGATAATTGGCCTTGTTTCAGGCAGGGTCAGGGCTTATCTTCACGGCTCCCCCGATATCGAATAGCAAACCCCGGAGACGTTGATGACCACTCCCGTTTTACGTGGCAACCTTTCGGTTTCTGCAGATTTGGCAGACTTTGTTGAGACCGAGCTTCTGGCGGCAAGTGGTCTGGCGCCCGATCATTTCTGGTCGGGTTTCAATGAAGCCGTGACCCGTCTGGTACCAAAGAACCGCGCACTGCTTGAAACGCGCAAAACAATGCAGGCCCAAATCGACACCTGGCTGAAGGACAATGCCCGGGACGGTATCGATGAAGCTGACCATATGGCCTTTCTTGAATCCATTGGCTATCTGGTCGCCGAAGGGGACGATTTCAGCATAGACACAACCAATGTAGACCCGGAAATTGCCAGCATCGCCGGCCCGCAGCTGGTTGTGCCGATCACCAATGCGCGATATGCGCTGAACGCCGCAAACGCCCGCTATGGCAGCCTGTATGATGCGTTTTACGGTACCGATGCCATTCCGTCGGACGGTGAAACCGGAACCGGTGGCTATGATCCGGTGCGCGGTAGCAAGGTCATCGCCCGCGTGCGGTCATTCCTTGACGAGGCAGTGCCGCTTGGCACCGCCAGCTGGACAGACGTGACCGGCCTTTCAGTCACCGGAGGGCAGCTTGTCATCAAAACGGAGGCAGGCACTGCTGAACTGGCGCATGCACAGGCATTTGCCGGTCATGACGGCGATGCCGCAGCCCCTTCGATGATCGTTCTGGTCCATAACAATCTGCATATTCTGATTATGATTGATCGCAACGGGGCTATCGGCAGCACGGATGCGGCCAACATCAATGATGTCATCATTGAATCAGCGATGTCGAGCATCATGGATTGCGAAGATTCAATTGCAGCCGTTGATGCGGAGGACAAAATCCTTGCCTATCGCAACTGGCTTGGCCTTATGACAGGCACCTTGCAGGAACAATTTGAAAAAGGTGGCCGCACCATTTCAC
>NYTO01000101.1 GCA_002683535.1 SAR116 cluster bacterium | reverse complement strand
GATGATAGGCAATAGCTTCCGAGCCACCCATCAAGCCAACCGACAGAGGCTTCATCGCTTTGTGAACACCGCGCACAAGCTCGATATTCTTCACCAGCGCGGCTGTCACATCGCTGACCATTTGTGGGTCTGCATCTGCACGCACGAACAGCTGTGCTGACAGGGTTGGCGTGACAACATCACCGCCAGACCAGTCATAGGCAGCATTCTTGATGGTGTAGGAACCGATATTCCATTCGCCTGTCACAGCCGACGTTGCATCACTATCGATATCGACCAGAACAACATCCAGTGATTCGGCCAGCTGGCGAATCGAACGGTGATTGACGAAAAGCGAGTTCAGCAACACATCAGCGCGGCGGTCGCGCATCAGTTCACCTTGTTCCTTTGAGGCTGCGAAAACCACATCCCCGCCCCATGACTTGATGTCGGCTGCGCTGGCACCGGCAGCATCAAGCATTGACGCGCCAACCTGGCTTGCCACATTGCCACGCTTGTTCAACAGCACGCGGACAGGAACCTTGTTTGCGGCAATATCAGACAGCTTGGAGATGCCGTGCTTTTCAGCAAAATCCTTGTTCATGATCATCTGCATCGGTGCCCAGGTATACATGACGGCGACCGTACGAATGCTGTCGATCGGTGCCTTGAACGGGGCTTTGCCATCGCGCGCCAGAACAGCCTCGGCATCGTGGATCAGTGCTAAGTCGCACTTGCTCTGCTGCAACAAGCCAACATTCGCAAACCCGCCACCCGATGTCTGATAGGTAACGATCGAGCCAGGATGCGATTCCTTGACGGCGGCGTCAACACCCGCGCCCAGCATTGACCACAGGCCACCCGGGCTGGCACCGCAAAGGGTCAGGTTGTAGGCCGCATTGGCCGATGTTGTGAGGCTCATCAGACCCGCAGCTAATAATGTCAGGATTTTGTAGGATTTCATTCTAGCACTCCTCATTGTTTTCTTTCCGGCAGCCAGCTTGTGTAACAATGTTCTTATATGGGCTGGCCAGTCATATCCTGAGATCAGGTTGGCCCGCCTGCTGGGTGTCGGCAGTAAAGTCACGTTTCAAACTTAGCACTCTAACTAAATGGTCGGTGGAAATACCGGCAGCTGTCAAGGACAAAACACCGTCTCATGTGTAAGGTTGATAGGTTGCCTGACGTGCAAGGTTGATGGGCGGCAATATTTTGATTGGGATACCAAACGTGGAACAGGGAACATCGCGATGAACGGGGTGACGGATGATTTTTTGAACAGCGGGCCAGATGAGCTGGTGTCAGCCAACAAAATTCTTTTCAAATATGGCGTTGTCGACGGGTTTGGGCATGTGTCACTGCGGTGTCAGGACAATCCTGATCACTTCTGGCTGGCGCGAAATTGTGCGCCGGCGCTTGTCGGGCCTGATGATATCATCAGACATAATCTGGAAGGTGAAGCTGTTGGTGATGACAGTCACCGGCTGTATCTGGAACGATTTATTCATGCAGCTGTCTATAAACGGCGTGAAGATGTACGCGCNGTTGTGCACAGCCATTCGAACACNCTTGTTCCGTTCAGTGTTTCGAAGGCACAAAAACTTGTTCCTGTNTGGCATATGGCAGGGTTTCTCGGCCACGAAGTGTTGGTATTTGATACAGCCGAAAAGTTTGGCAAGGATACAGACCTTCTGATCACAGATATGGACATGGCNNATGCCATGGCTGATTGTCTGNNAGGCTCGGATGTNGTTTTGATGCGTGGTCATGGNGCGACATTATGTGGACGGAGCTTGCCTGAAGCCGTGTATCGCGCCATTTATGCCGAGCTGAATGCGCAGATATTGNTNCAGGCCACATCACTTGGCGCGTTTACGGCGCTCAGTGCCGGGGAATGCAAGGCTACNGTGGACCGGATCAGCCCGCAGATTGGGCGGGCNTGGAATCTGTGGCTGCGAGAAGTNNNGCACGGGTGANGANGGGCTGGCCAGAGGNGACGAACACCTNTGGAGAGAATATACGGAGGCAGAATTGGCANATGACGGATTGGCAGATAGTAGATTGGCAGATGACACATCGCCAAATGATGCATCGCCAAATGNTGCATCGCCGGATGACAAGGTAACAGGCAAAACATCNGCAAGCGGTGATCAGTTTCCCTTGTCTGATGAGCGCCTTGCGCATGTGGTGCGCCTTGTTGCCAAGGGGTTTTCCCGCTGCCTGCAAATTCGCCTGGCAAAACACGGAATCAGCTTTGGTCACTGGACCTATCTGCGCGTTCTATGGGAGCAGGATGGCATTACCCAGCGTGACCTGTCTGTGCGGCTCGGCCTTATGGAGCCAACCGTTCACACCGCACTGACCAAAATGCTGAAAGCAGGGCTGATCCGCCGGGAACACAAGGATGGCAACAAGAAGAAGAATTACATCTACCTGTCTGAAACGGGCAGATCACTGCGGGCCGAACTGGAGCCGTTGGCTGTCGAGGTGAATGAAGTTGCAAGCGAGGGTTTGCCAGACATCCTTGTCGACCAGCTGCGAAGTGCGCTGATCCACATGTATGAAAATTTGTCGGTTGATGAAGCCAACGCTGTAAAGCAGGGTCTTTCGATGCCGTCTACGCGCCATTTGGGTGAGTCGAAATAGCCGCCTGAAAGACGCGGCTATGAGGCCTCTGTCTTTGCGTGTCCAAGCGCTTCGGCCTCAATATCCCCCACCCCGAATTGTGTCCAGTCTGCATCCTTGGTGACGATGCCCTGCCATGACTGGATGTCGCGGTGCGGGATGACTGATTGCGTTGTGCCGATGGCAGGCTGGCTTCCGTCCTTGAATGCCTTGACCGCCTCGACCATCAGCTTCCGGAATTCAACCACGGCCAGATCGCTTGCGCCAAGGTGGTCTTCCTGCCGCTCCGGCCATGCGCCCATCGACACCCACATCATGATATCCTGATTCGGAATGCCCGGCACGCCGGTGAAGTTGCCAGCTGCCATGGCGTCCCGATCCTGCAGAAAGTCATTGTCGAGAGTTCGTTTGGTCGAATAGTCAGCGTTCAGGTCCTTGCCAACAACGGCATGGTTGAAGGCCCGCCACTCATCCGTATCAATGCAATTCTCGTCGCCCCAGGCAACGAAGTAGAACCAGGTATTCTTGTCGTCCACTGGCACATTGATTGAGCATACGTTGTAGCTGTCGTTCGGCGGGATAAGCGAAATAAAGGGCGCCACATAAACCGTGATGCGCAGATAGTCATTGGTCCGCGCGTTCTTGATGGGCCGTCTGACAGCCACATAGCGAAACCCGTAGGGCGTGCGCTGTGTGAAAATTCGCGGTGACTTGTCGGTTGATGGCCGTGTCCAGTGTGTGTTGTTGGCACCAGCGCTCTCTACCCGCGCCGGCACCATGTCAGAGGAATGCAGCGTGGATGAGTGTGCGGAGTCGATCTGGCCTTCCTGTATCTGTGACCAGTTACAGGGAACCTTTATCTTTGTTATTGAAACTTTTGTATCGGCGTCGGGCGCGAATGGNGGCGCCTGAAAGGCNGGCATCTCGTCTGCNGGCCCCATCCAGGCCCAGACAAAGCCCGCCGCCTCATGGGTTGGATAGGCCTTTATCCTGATACGTTCCTTCATCTGGCTTTCGGGTGGTTCAGAAGGCATTTCTGTGATGTTGCCATCCTTATCAAACTTCCAGCCGTGATAAAGGCACCGCAGGCCGCAATTCTCGTTCCGGCCAAAATAGAGNGAAGGCCCCCGGTGCGGNCAGAACTCGTCGATCAGACCGACATCACCATTGCTGTCGCGAAACGCGACAAGGTCTTCGCCAAACAGGCGCACGCGGACAGGCTTGCCGTCGGTCTCTATCTCCTCGGACATGAGCGCCGGAATCCAGTGATGGCGCATCAACTGTCCCATTGGGGCATCGCCCTCAACTTCGCAGATAAGCCGGTTTTCTTCCTCAGTAATCATGAGAATCCTTACAACTTCGCTTGACTTCTCAAGTTTATTAGATATCTAAAATTTTTGTCAAACTCTAATAGGGNCANCACAAGCAATGTCGAGTGGAACAGAATTCCTCGAAGCCGTCGTGGTTGAGAAATCCAGAATTTCCTCGGAATTCTGCACCTTGAAATTGCGGGTAGATGACGACGCGCCTCCATTCGCACCAGGTGCACATACCAGCCTGCAGACGCCGTTTGGNTGGCGCAACTATTCGCTGGCCAATCTGGCGGACNGCAATATCTGGGAAGTGGGGNTAAANGCCGAACGNGACGGTCGCGGGGCATCAAGCTGGATTGTCGATACGCTGGAAGAGGGTGAAACAATCCAGTGCCAGGTGCCGGAAAATACATTCCCGCTGCATGAGGCAGACAGGTATCTGTTGATCGCTGGCGGTATCGGGGTCACGGCTGTTCTGCCAATGGCGCGCGCACTGGACAGGGCGGGCAAGGGGTATCAGTTCATCTATTGTGTGCGGGACCGGCAGGATGCCGCCTTTGTCGATGAGGTCGAGGCGCTGAAAGGCGATATCACCATTCACTGCGATCAGGGTGAAGAGGATGGTTTCTTTGACTTCTGGCCGCTTGTGGAAACCCCGGATGACAGGCTGGTCTATTGNTGCGGGCCGAAGATCATGATGGAAGATCTTGAGGATATGACNGGNCACTGGCCTGANCATCAGATCAATTTTGAAGANTTCAAACCNGTCGAAATTCTNAAGGCCGATGATGTGGNATTCGCTGTAGAGNTGCAAAACGGGCGGCAGCTGGATGTGATGCCGGGTGAAACAATTCTTCAGGTGTTGCGCGCGCATGGGCTTGAAACCCGGTCCTCTTGCGAGAGTGGCACCTGCGGCAGTTGCCGGACATCCTATCTGGCTGGCGAGGTCGAACATCGTGATCTTGTGTTGACCGATGATGAAAAGGCGCATGACATAATGATCTGTGTATCCCGCGCCAAAGGAGTCGTTGTTCTTGATGTCTGAGTCTGGAAACGGAGCCGGGGTGCGGCTGGGCATTATCGGATTGGGGCGCGGCTTTATGCTGACCCTGCCGTCACTTCTTGCCCACCCGGATATCACGCTGTTTGCGGCCTGCTCGTCGCGAAGTGATGCCCGAAAACGCTTCGAGGATGATTTTGGCGGCATTGCCTATGCCGATTATGATGCGATGCTGGGAAATGCCGATGTTGATGCCGTCTATGTGGCGACACCGCATGAATTGCATATGCAGCATACGCTGGCCGCGCTGGCTGCTGGCAAATGCGTGTTGCTGGAAAAGCCGATGGCCATCTCGGTTGAACAGGCAGCGGCCATCGTTGAGGCAAGCAAGGCCTGCGGCAAGCCCGTCATTGTTGGACCCAGCCACAGTTTCGATCCCGCCGTTGGCGAGGCGTTGCAGCTGATCAAGACAGGCGATTTCGGCAAGGTGAAGATTGTCCAGTCTGCCTATCACACAAATTTCATGTATCGGCCAAGACGCCCGGAAGAGCTTGATACCAGACGCGGTGGCGGGGTCATTTTTTCGCAAGGCGCACACCAGTTTGACATTGCGCGCATGCTGGCTGGCGGCGTCGGAACCAGCCTTGTTGGTCACGCAGGTGTGTGGGATGCCAGCAGACGGTCCGAAACCGCCTATACCGGTCTGATCCATTTTGCCGGTGGTGCGGTCGCCAATCTGACCTATTCTGGTAATGATTTCTATGATTCGGATATCGAACTTGGATCGGTGTCGGAATTGGGGTTCCCAAAAAATATCGATCCTGGTGCGTCGCGCCGCATGCTTTCCAAGCTGGCTGGAAATGATGAGGCAAATCTGAAGAAGATACGCAGCTATCAGGGGCTTGAGGTCTTTCGCCAGTCTCGCGCCCAAACAAGGAATGCCGAGCAGAATGAGCATTTTGGCGTGTGGCGTGTCTCGCTTGAACGCGCCGATCTGATGGTGTTTCAAGACCGCATTGAAGTGTATCATGAGAATGGAAAATATATTCACAGCGTCGAGGGACCGGCAGGCGCCACGCGCAGATCGGTTTGTGACGCACTTGTCGCTGCGGTAAACAAGGACGGCACACCGTTGCAGACAGCCGAATGGGCCATCGGGACGATGGAATGCTGTGAGGCCATGATCGCTTCATCAACAGACCAGCAGCCGGTATCCCTGACATTGCAGACCCCGGTAGACGGTCATCCAAACCTCAGGCTCTGATCCCGAATTTCTTATCCCCGAATTTCTTATCAAGGACACTCCGCATGAAGCTCTCTCTATCACTGGCTGTTGGCAATTATGACCGGACACGTGCGCTGGTTGATGGGCGTGTGCAGATTGATGGCGTGCATCCGGCCATTATGACCCTGTCGCCGGAAGAAATGTTCTTTCGGGCGTTCCGGCATGCCGATTTTGATATTACCGAACTGTCCCTTGCAAGCTATGCGGTGTCGCTGGCGAACGGGGCAAACAAATATGTGGCCCTGCCGATATTCCTGTCACGCGCGTTTCGCCATTCATCGATCTATGTCACCCGTGCATCGGGCATCCAGACACCCGAACAGATGCGGGGAAAACGCATCGGCATTGCCGAATATCAGCTGACAGCCAATGTCTGGGCGCGGGCATTGCTGGAAGATGATTTCGGTGTCAGCCCGTCCGAGATTATCTGGGTGCGCGGCGGCATGGATGCGCCGGTCCGGCCGGAAAAACTGCATCTCGACCTACCATCAGATGTGAAGGTGGAAGCGGTGAAAGCGGGCGACACGCTCAACCAGCTTATGAAGGATGGCAAAATTGACGGTTTTATCGGCCCGCGCGCACCAAAATGCTTCTTTGAGGAGAACAGCAAAATTGTCCGTCTGTTCGATGATTCGGTAACAGTCGGCCTCGATTATTTCGGGCGGACCGGCATATTTCCCATCATGCATGTCCTGGGGGTGCGAAAACCGCTGCTGGAACAGCACCCGTTTCTGGCGCAGGCGCTGATCAAGGCGTTTGGCGAGGCCAAGGACATTGCCGAAGCTGAGCTGGCGGACACCTCGGCAACCAAGGTCACAATGCCGTTCGTCGAGGATCATCTTGACCGGATCAAGGGCATCATGGGGACGAATTTCTGGTCCTATGGCCTTGATGATGCCAACCGCAACACCCTTCAAACCTTCCTTGATCACCACCACCGGCAAGGGCTGTCATCACGCGCGCTGGCGGTTGACGAATTGTTTCCGGTCAACGCTGTCGAGGCGTATTCACTGTAGGTTCCGGATCAGGGCCAGTGCTGTGGGTTGCCGTCAGAAGGCGGCAAAATACTCGCGATGTTCCCAGTCATTGACATGCGCG
>NYTO01000014.1 GCA_002683535.1 SAR116 cluster bacterium | reverse complement strand
GCCAGCGCCCAATGCGGCTGCCAGAAGGTCATCACAAGCGGGGACTTTTTAGCAATCGAGGCTTCAAGTTCGGTGACCAGCGCGCCTTCAGATCCAGCTGGAACGGCAGTGAAATTGATTCCCATCGCTTCAAAGCGATCCTTGCCGGGAGAGCCCCAGTCAGCCGGGTAGTCCAGGAGACGGCCCTTTGGCAGGGTTTCAACGGATGCAAACTTGTCTGCACAGGCATTCAGCGCCTCCCAGTCAGGAAGGCCCGGGCACACTTCTTTCATGTGGACGGGGTACAGAATACCTTCACTGGCGGCTAGACCAAGATCGCCAATATCGACAACCTTGCCAGCGGATTCAGCCTCGGCAAACTGGCCGGGCGCGTTTGATGTCCAGATTTCCATTGTGGCGTGCAGGTCGCCTTCGCCCAGTGCAATGAACTGCGGTCCATAGCCGGCGGTGACATATTCGATGGAATAGCCTGCCCGTTCAAGAATGGCACCAGCAACGCGTGTCGACAGATGCTGTCCTGTCCATTCATTGATCGCCAATTTGATGGTTTTGTCGGTCGCACCCATTTCCAGCGCAATCGCTGGCGTGCAAGCAAGGCTTGCCGACATTGCGGCAGCGGCGATAAGTCCTTTGGTCAATTTCATATGTCTTCCCCTGATGCTTCTTGTAGTTTTTTTGTGGTGTGGCATCGGCTGACTGACAGCTGCCGCATATCGCCACTTGACGTTATCTTGCACGTCGATCGGCAGTTTGACAAAGCAATATATGGACAAAATCCGCGCAGGCGGGGTGGGTGCAACGCCCCTGCCGGACTGTGAAGAAAGATGTTTCGTCATCCCGTATGGCGGGGCATAGTTTCAAGGAAAGCTGGAATTGGCGGTTCATACCGCTGGGAACATATGCGCTGACAAATGTGATGAAGCGGTTGGCGTCTGACAACAGCATCCTGGCAATGATTTTCTGACAAAGAGTGAGGGGAAGACAGATGACCTACCAAACCAAGTTTCTGATCAACGGGGATATCGTGGCCGGTGACGGCGAGGCGGTACCAGTGATCAACCCGGCAACCGGTGCCACTATCTGCAGCGTTGCCGAGGCCAGCTCTGAACAGGTCGATGCTGCCGTCCGGGCGGCGCAGGAAGCCTTCCCCGCTTTTGCTGCACGCACCCCCGGTGACCGGTCGGCATTGCTGCACGAACTGGCCAATCGGCTGGAAGCCGAACGCGAGGCATTCGGACGTCTGGAATCGCTCGATTCGGGCAAGCCGGTTGGTGCTGCGATTGAAGAGATGGATGCCTGTGTTGATATTTTCCGCTTTATGGCAGGCGCTGTNCGCAGCATGTCGGGCATTGCCGCCGGTGAATATATGGAAGGCTATACCTCGATGATACGGCGTGATCCGGTTGGTGTTGTCGCCAGTATTTCGCCATGGAACTANCCGTTGATGATGGCCGCATGGAAGCTGGCACCGCCGCTGGCCACCGGATGTACGATGGTGCTGAAGCCATCCGAATTGACNCCGCTGACCACGCTGANNCTGGTCGGAATGCTGCAGGACATCTATCCGAAAGGTGTGGTCAATATCCTGTCGGGACGGGGCGGCACCACTGGCAGCCAGCTGATCAACCATGCTGGCATTGAATTTATCTCGTTGACCGGATCAATCCGCACGGCCAGCCAGGTGCTNCAGGCCGCATCTTCGACAATCAAGAACACGCATCTGGAACTGGGCGGCAAAGCGCCGGTGATCATCTATGACGATGCCGATGTTGCGAGAGTTATTGAAGAGCTGAAAGGCTTTTCTTTCTATAACGCCGGTCAGGATTGCACGCAGCCCTGCCGCTATTACATCGCCGACAAGATCTACGATAATTTTGTTGCCGATTTTGCCGGGGCCATCTCCAGCATTTCGACCGGCCAGCCCGAGGATGAGGGTGTCGAGATGGGCCCGATTATTACCGCTGCCCAATATGACCGGGTGCAGGCGATGGTCGACAGCGCGCGCGGTGGCAGTCATATGGAGATTGTGACAGGTGGCAAGACGCTTGGCGGCAANGGGTTTTTCTATGAGCCGACACTGATCGCAAACGCGCTGCAGGATGACACGGTTGTGCGNGAGGAAATTTTCGGNCCAGTGGTGACAGCGACNCGCTTCAGCGATGTCGAAACAGCTATCACCTGGGCAAATGATTCCCCCTATGGCCTGTCCGCATCGGTCTGGACGCAGGATGTNTCGAAGGCAATGCAGACAGTGGCCCGCCTGCGTTATGGCGTAACCTGGGTAAATACGCATCTTGTCGGCATTTCCGAGATGCCGCATGGCGGCATGAAGGCCTCGGGCTATGGCAAGGACATGTCGATCTATTCGCTGGAAGATTACACCGTGCCACGCCATGTGATGATTGCGCACTGACAGGGGCCGCGCCAGATCAGCAACCGGCCGCAGTTCCGATATGGTGACAGCTTTCACGNCTTGTGGAGGTCATGTGCCGGCCGGTGGCTGGTCTGCATGATTGCGGCGATAAAGGCGATGAGGGTTNTTTGGACAGGAAGGGGTGCGTGTTATGGCTGAGTTTATGACATTGGAACAGGCTGTCTCGANACATCTTGAGGACGGCATGTTTGCTGCCTTCGAGGGGTTTACGCACCTTATGCCCTATGCTGCCGCGCATGAGGTGATCCGCCAGAACAGGCGCGATCTGACAGTTGTGCGGATGACGCCCGACGTGATCTATGACCAGCTNATCGGCATGGGGTGCGTTGCCAGGATGATTTTCTCATATGCCGGCAATCCGGGGGTGGGGCTGCTGCGNCGCCTTCGGGATTCGCTGGAGAATGACTGGCCGCACCGGATCGAGATTGTGGAACATTCACATGCCGCGCTTGCCCATGCCTATGAGGCGGGCGCATCGCGTCTTCCCTTCGCCGTATTGCGCGGTTATGTTGGCACTGACTTCGCCGCGGTCAATCCGGAAATCCGCAGTGTCACCTGCCCGTTCACCGGCGAGGAGCTTGCTGCGGTGCCGGCCATCAATCCCGATATTACATTCATCCATGCGCTGAAGGCGGATCGTGCCGGAAATGTGCTGATCGAAGGCATCACCGGTGTCCAGAAAGAAGCGGTGCTTGCCGCTAGCAAAGCCGTGGTTACAGTCGAGGAAACAGTCGACAGCCTTGACCCGCATCCCAACGCCCTTGTGTTGCCGCACTGGGTTGTCACGGCGATTGCCGAGGTGCCGGGCGGGGCGCATCCATCCTATGCCCATGGCTATTACCCGCGTGACAATGCCGCCTACAAGGCGTGGGATGCCATCGCGGCTGACCGAACCAGATTTCTGGACTGGATGAAAACACATGTCATTAATGTGGACGCGCATGTCTTTGCTGCGCGCGTGGCAAAACTGACAGACGGATAAGCGCGGACAAACGGGTATCGTGGGATGAACGCCGAATTCACTGCCGATGAAATGATGACAATTGCCGCGGCGCGACTGCTGACATCAGATGATGTGTGTTTTGTCGGCATTGGCCCGCCGTCGGCAGCCTGCAACATGGCACGCCTGACACATGCGCCGGGAATCACGTTGATCTATGAATCAGGCACCATTGGCACTGCACCGACGGTACTGCCATTGTCGATTGGNGATGGTGAACTGTGCGATACAGCGCTGACCACGGTATCAGTGCCCGAGATGTTCCGNTATTGGCTGCAGGGCGGGCATATCACGGTCGGCTTTCTGGGGGCNGCGCAGATCGACAGGTTTGGCAATATCAATACCACGGTGATCGGCGATTATGCTGCCCCGCGGACCCGTCTTCCGGGCGGTGGCGGTGCGCCTGAAATTGCCAGCCTGTCGCAAAAAGTGTTTGTCACCATGAAGCAGTCGCTGCGCAGCATGGTTGAGGAAATCGACTTCGTTACCAGCTTTGGGCATGGCAGGGGGGCAGGTGATCGCGCTGCTGTGGGATTGACAACTGCGGGTCCGGCGGCCCTGATCACCGATCTGGCCCTGTGGGAACCAGACCCCGAAACAGCCGAACTGACGGTGACAAGATTGCATCCCGGCATATCCCGGCAGGCGGTTCAGGACCAGTGTGGCTGGCCGGTGCGCTTTGCCGACGGGCTGGCTGANTCGCCGCTGCCAACAGATGACGAGCTGTCGGTGCTGCGTGAGATCAAGGCCCGCACCGAAAGGGCGCATGCACCGCGCCCCTAGCCNTGGCTGATCCTTTGNCATCTTTGGGTGCGCCTATTTTGAACTGGAAACACGGCCCTTGTTCCGTCACTCTGTAACAACCGGATTCAGAGTAACAGCAGGGCATGTATTGTGGCGGAGCGGTCATTCAAGAAAGAAGTCCAGCAACTTCGTATTGGCGCTGGCGAAGAGTTTCGCGGTGAAGGCATTCTGGCGATAACCAAGGCGTTNCTGGAAAATGGCGTTGGTTATGTTGGTGGCTATCAGGGNGCNCCGATCAGCCATCTNATGGATGTGCTTGCCGATGCCGAAGACATTCTCGGCGAACTGGGTGTGCGCTTTGAATCGTCTGCCTCCGAGGCAAGCGCAGCCGCCTCGCTCGCGGCCTCTGTGCATTACCCGATCCGCGGCGCAATCACCTTCAAAGCCACCGTTGGGACCAATGTTGCCTGTGATGCGCTGGCCAATCTTGCNTCTGGCGGGGTTCAGGGTGGTGCGTTGATTATTGTGGGTGAGGATTACGGCGAAGGNAGTTCCATCATGCAGGAACGAAGCCACGCCTTTGCGATGAAGTCTCAGATATGGCTTCTCGACCCGCGCCCCAATCTGCCATCCATTACCGGGGCGGTCGGCCATGGCTTCAACCTGTCAGAAGCCTCGAACACACCGGTGATGCTGGAAGTGCGCATTCGCAGCTGTCATGTGCATGGCAGTTTTGTTGCGGCGGANAACAGGCCGCCNACCTTGTCGGTGCGTGATGCGCTGGCCAGTCCNCGGCGTGATACCGCGCGGGTTGTGTTGCCACCNGCATCCTATGTGCATGAAAAGGAAAAATATGAAAAGCGGTTGCCAGCGGCGATCAGTTATATCGTTGAAAATGGCCTGAACGAATNTTTTGGACCAGATGATGCCAAGGTCGGCATTGTGTTGCAGGGCGGTATGTATAACGGCGTGATCAGGGCGTTGCAGCGCCTTGGCCTTGCCGATGTCTATGGTGAAAGTGCGGTGCCGCTTTATGTGCTGAACGTAACNTATCCGCTGGTGCCGGATCAGTTCCTGTCCTTTTGTGAAGGCAAGGATCATATCCTGATNGTCGAAGANGGGCAGCCNGATTTCATCGAGGAATCGTTGCGCGCCACCCTGCACCGGGCCGGGGCGCATATTGCGGTTTCGGGCAAGGATGTGTTGCCGATGGCTGGCGAATATACCGGTGCGGTGATGCTGGAAGGGGTAAGTGCATTCCTGACAAAGGCCGCGCCGCATCTGCTGCCTGATATCAGGCGGGCGCCCAATCAGCCNGAGGCCGATCCCGACATGCCGGATCTGTCGAAAACAGTGCCGCCGCGCCCCCCCGGCTTTTGTACGGGCTGCCCGGAACGCCCGATCTTTGCTGCGCTGAAACTGGCTGAACANGAACATGGTCCCTTTCAGGTGGCTGGCGATATCGGATGTCATTTGTTCGGATCGCTGCCGCCGTTCAATATTGGCGGCACGACGATGGGATATGGTCTGGGNCCGGCTTCAAACGCCGCCTTTCATGGCGGCGATGGCAAAAATCGCCCGATTTCAATCCTTGGTGATGGCGGCTTCTGGCATAACGGCCTGAACAGCTCGATCGGCAATGCTGTCTACAACAAGGGTGACGGCATAACCGTCATCATCGACAATTTCTATTCGGCTGCAACCGGCGGTCAGGACCTGNTGTCATCACGCGCCGAGAACGCAACGCGNGATACACGTCACCCGATTTCCAAGGCGGTTGAAGGGNTTGGNGTTGACTGGGTACGTGAAGTTGACCGGACCTATGATGTGGGCCGGATGCGCGATGTGATTGACGAGGCATTGACCACCGATCATAGCGGGCCAAAGGTGATTGTCGCTTCGTCTGAATGCATGCTGAACCGACAGCGTCGTGAAAAGCCGTTGATGAAAAAGGCGGTGTCGGACGGACGCCGTGTGGTGAAGCCGAAATTCGGCGTGGATGAAGATGTATGTACGGGCGATCATGCGTGCATGCGCCTGTCNGGATGCCCGTCACTGACCTTGAAGACGCTGGATGATCCGCTGCGTGATGATCCGGTCGCGCATATCGACCAGAGTTGTGTGGGATGCGGAAATTGNGGTGAGGTTGCTGACGCTGCGGTTCTGTGCCCGTCCTTTTATCAGGCAGACCTTGTCCATAATCCGCGTGCGGGTGAACGGANNATGGCGCGGCTGCGTCGGTCGGTCATCGGCTGGTTGCAGCGCCGCAGGGCTGCCGGTCGCCTGCAATTCGAGACCATGGCCTGATCATGGGGCCGGGCATTGCAACCCAGCGCCAGGGTCAAGGCGGGCTGGACAGCATCATAAAGCTGGCGGTGATGGCCGTTGGTGGCCAGGGCGGCGGTGTTTTGACAAGCTGGATTGTCGACCTTGCCGANGCCAATGGCTATGCNGCNCAGTCAACNTCGGTTGCCGGCGTTGCACAGCGCACNGGTGCCACAATCTATTATGTCGAGATGCTGGCCGATACTGGCCGCAAGCCGGTATTTTCCCTGATGCCTGCCGAGGCCGATGTGGACATACTGATCGCTGCCGAATGGATGGAAGCAGGGCGGGCGATGATCCGCAATTTTGTGTCGCCTGACCGCACTGTCCTGATTGCCTCATCACACCGCACGCTTGCTGGCATCGAAAAATCAGTGCCGGGCAATGGCATCGCCGATGATGAAGAGGTGCGACGCGCAGCGGAAAAAATGGCGCACAANGTGATCGCGTTCGATATGGAGGCGATTGCGGCGGACGCCGGTACAATGATATCGGCCAGCCTGTTTGGCGCGCTGTCGGGTGCCGGGGTTCTGCCTTTTTCCAGACAGGCCTTTCATGACACGATCCGACGTGGTGGCCGCGGGGTTGAGGCGTCTCTGGCAGCATTTGATGTGGCACATGAACGTGCCGCGTCGGGCGGTGGTGATGGGCCTGCGGTGCCGTCAAGGCCGCGTCTAAAAAAAGCAGCAGTTGCCAGGGGGCCGGTCCGCCTTGTCGAGGAATGGCGGCGTTTGCACGCACGGCTGGCTGATCTTCCTGATGCGGCGCGCCCTCTTGCCGAGGCCGGGTTGCGTAAGGTTGTCGATTATCAGGATACGGCCTATGGGGCGGCCTGGCTTGATCGCCTTGAAGATCTTGTCACTCTTGACCGGCAGCATAGCGGCGGCAGGCATGATTTTGCCTTTTCCGCGCAGGCTGCCAAATATCTGGCGAATGCGTGGTGTTATGATGACATCATCCGTGTGGCTGATCTGAAGACGCGCGCTGCCCGCACAACCCGCATTGATGACGAGGTTGGTGCCAGTGATGCCAATATTGTTCAGGTAACTGAATATGTGCATCCGGGTGCTGCCGAGTTCATTTCGATGATGCCACGACGGATTGGCCGCTATATCGATGCGCGGCCGTGGCTGGTGCGGCGCATTGATCGATGGGTCAATCGGGGCCGACGTATCAGATCGGATTCACTGCGCGGGTTTTTTGGCTTTTATCTTCTGGCTGGTATGCGGCGCTGGCGGCGCGGGCTTTACCGGCATGCCAGCGAAATGGCACATATTGATGCTTGGCTGGCCGCAGCAACTGAACGGCTGCCACATGACTACGCGCATGCTGTCAGCATTGTGAAGGCACGGCGGCTGATCAAGGGTTACAGCGACACGCATGCCCGCGGCCTTGGCAAGTTTGACAAGGTCATGCAGGGGGCGGCCCGTCTTGCCAATCATCCAGATGCTGGTGACTGGACAGAACGGCTGATCCGCACGGCGCTTGCTGATGCCAGTGGCGATGCACTGGATGGCGCGTTAAAAACGGTGGACAGTTTCGTGGATGCTGATGACGGTGCGGCGGGGACGGCCTAGCCGTCAGCGGCATGCGCATCAAGAATCTGGCGGGCGATGATCTGTTTTTGTACTTCGCTGGCCCCCTCATAGATGCGCAGCGCCCGAATTTCCCGATACAGTTCCTCGACCTTGACGCCGGTACGCACACCGTCACCCCCATGCAGCTGCACAGCCTTGTCAATCACTGCCTGCGCCGTTTCAGTGGCGTGCAGCTTGGCCATTGACGCTTCACGGCTGACCCGCGCCGCGCCTTTGTCCTTGGTCCAGGCGGCCCGATAAATCAGCAAGGCGGATGAATCGATATCAAGGGCCATCTCGGCAAGGCTGGCCTGAACTGTCTGCATGGCTGACAGCGGCGCACCGAAAAGCGCGCGCTGGCTGGTGCGGGTCAGAGCTTCATCAAGGGCGCGCCGGGCAAAACCCAGCGCCGCTGCACCGACGGTGGACCGGAAGACATCAAGGACTGCCATGGCAATACCAAAGCCCTTGCCGGGGGTGCCGATCAGCGCATCGCCCGGCAGTTTCATGCCGTCAAAGCGCA
Source organism: SAR116 cluster bacterium (assembly GCA_002683535.1). Taxonomy (GTDB): domain Bacteria; phylum Pseudomonadota; class Alphaproteobacteria; order Puniceispirillales; family Puniceispirillaceae; genus UBA8309. The sequence goes on along the minus strand of NYTO01000014.1, from coordinate 9,500 downwards.
GCCTTGCCAGCGGATGCGGGGCGATCACGTCAAGGCGCTCGACAATTTCAAGCCCGGGCGTATCTGCCGGCACAAGGAAACAAGACAGGCCTTTGGCACCGGGACCTTCGCCGGTGCGGGCGAACAGCGTATAGATATCGGCAATGCCGCCATTTGAAATCCAGGTTTTTTCGCCATCAATGACCCAGCCATTGCCATCTGCCTTTGCGGTGGTGGACATGTTGGCCACGTCCGACCCGCTGGCCGGTTCCGACAGCGCAAAGCCGGCAATGGCGCTGCCGCCTGTGGTTTTGGTCAGCCATTCGCGGTGTCCGGCATCACCGAACAGGCTGACAGGCCCCATGCCAAGACCCTGCATGGCAAAAGCGAAATCAGCCAGACCATCGTGGCGGGCCAGCGTCTCACGCACCAGACACAAGCTGCGCACATCAAGTGTCGGCTGGTCCAGATTGGCGGTATGTGTCAGCCAGCCTGCGGCGCCCAGATCGGTGACAAGCTGCCGGCAGGCGGCGTCAACATCACCATGGTCAACCGGAAGATGGGCTGCGCACCAGTCATCAAGCGCGCCAGCCAGCGCGCGGTGCGGGGCGTCCAGAAAGGGCCAGTCAAGAAAGCTGCGATCCGGCATCAGTCCCCCTCAAAGACCGGCTTTTCCTTCGCAACAAAGGCCTTGTAGGCGCGTCGGAAATCTTCGGTCTGCATGCAGATGGCCTGTGCCTGTGCCTCGCTTTCGATGGCGGCTTCAAGGCTCATCGACCATTCCTGGTTCAGTTGTGTCTTGGTCATCATATGGGCAAAATTCGGACCGGCAGCGATGCGGCTGGCCAGTGTATGTGCGGCCTCATCCAGCCCGCCTGCCGGGTGAATGGCATTCCAGAACCCCCATGCCAGGCCTTCATCAGCACCCATGCTGCGCCCGGTGTAAAGCAGTTCAGCGGCGCGGCCCTGTCCGATGATTCGCGGCAGCATCGCGCATGCGCCCATATCGCAGCCAGCCAGCCCCACGCGGGTGAACAGGAAGGCCGCTTTCGCCTCGGGCGTTGCAAGGCGCATATCAGCTGCCATCGCCAGAATGGCGCCGGCGCCAACGCAGATACCGTCAACAGCGGCGATCACCGGTTTGCCACATGACAGCATGGCCTTGACCAGATCACCCGTCATCCGGGTAAAGCGCAGCAAGCCCTTCATATCCATATCGACAAGCGGACCGATAATGTCATGCACATCACCGCCTGAACAGAAATTGCCCTCATTCGATGCCAGAATGACGACATCCACATCATCCGCATAGGCAAGGCTGCGAAAGCAATCGCGCAATTCGGCATAGCTGTCGAAGGTCAGCGGATTCTTGCGGTCGGCCCCCTGCAGGCGAATGGTCGCGACACGGTCCTGCCAGTGCCAGTCAAAATGGGTCGGCAGCATATCTTTCATCGCGGTCATTCCTCATCTTCCCCCAGCTGTTCCAGCAGACCGGCAAGCAGATCAAGCTGTTCGCTGTCGAGATTGGCAAACATGCCATTGACCCATTCTTCATGCGCCACCGCCATTTGCTGAAAGCGTTGATGGCCAAGGCTGGTCAGGCTGACGGTTGCTGCCCGCTTGTCGTCAGGGGCAACTTTGCGCAGGACAAGCCCTTCACGGATCAGGCTTTCAACAATGCCGGTCACATTGCCGTTCGACACTTTCATGTGCGTTGACAGTGCGCTCATCCGCAAGCCTTCTTCATGCCAGCTCAGCGTTGCCATCACATCAAATCGTGGCAAGGTGGTTTCGAAATCGTCGCGCAGCGAGGCGCGCAGCCTGTTCAGAAAATTGCGGTTGCGGTCGAGCATCCGCAGCCATACCCGCAGGCGTTGCTTGGACAGGGACATCCCTGCGGGTGCGTTTTGTGCCGCTGGATAAAGCGGATGCAGTGTGCTGTCCTTCATCCTTCACCGCCATTGATTGCTATTGTCTGGCCATTCACCGCATCGGACCCCGGTCCACACAGCCACAAGGCAGCGGTGCTGACTTCCTGCGGGGTGATCAGCCTGCCAAGCGGGCTCATGTCAGCCAGGACACCTGTTGCATCCTCACGCGACTTGCCGGTCTTGGCAATGATATTGTCGATGCTGCGGTCGGTCATTTCGGTGTCCAGATATCCCGGACACAGCGCATTTGCGGTGATGCCNGTNCTGGCAAGTTCTGCCGNTGTCGACCTGACCAGCCCGTTGACCCCGTGCTTTGAGGCACTGTAGGCGCTGGCGTAGCGGTGGCCGGACAATCCGGTGATAGAGGATATGGCAATCAGCCGTCCCCAGCTGCATTTGGCATTGCGAAGCTGCTGCAGGCCGGCACGAAAGGTCAGGAAACATCCTGTCAGGTTTACCGCCATGATGCGGTGCCACATTTCGGTTGATGTGCGATGCAGGGGCGCGCTCTCGGCGATGCCGGCATTGGCTATGATGATATCCGCATGCCCGATGGATTCGAACATCGCGTCGGTCGCTGCCTCATCGGTCACATCCAGTATGTGCGCGNTGATGCCGTCTGCGGCGTCAGTGNCGGCCTGCAGTGGTTCGGGGCGACGACCGCAAATATGGACATCGCCGCCAGCGGCGGCAAAATCCTCGGCCAACACCCGGCCAAGTCCGCTGCCACCACCGGTAACCAGAACTCTCTTTCCAGACAGATCCACCTGTCACTCCCCCATCTTTTNTCTCNTNTANCCTATGCCATAAAGCGCGGCTGGGCGAGACCCTGCAGCATCTAGACGCGAATGCCGATCCCTTCTCCGCGCTCTGCCAGACGTTGCAGCTGATCGCGTCCGGGATGATATGGTTCTGGCCACGCTTCATCTGTGTCACCCAGTGCCGCTGCTGCGTGCAGTGTCCAGTAGGGATTTGCAAGATGCGGGCGGGCAAGACATACAAGATCGGCACGGCCAGCCATCAGGATCGAATTCACATGGTCAGGTTCATAGATATTGCCGACCGCCATTGTCGGGATATTGCGCTCGTTGCGGATCCGGTCGGAAAACGGNGTCTGGAACATACGCCCATAAACAGGCCGCGCCTCGATCGATGTCTGTCCGGCTGACACATCAACAATATCAACACCGGCATTNCGGAACGCCTCNGCAATCTCGACCGCCTCGCTGCCATCCACGCCGGTTTCGGCAACCCAGTCGGTCGCAGAAATGCGCACAGACATTGGCCGGTCTTCTGGCCAGACAGCCCGCATCGCCGAAAACAGCTCCAGCGGATAGCGAAGCCTGTTTTCAAGGCTGCCGCCATATTCATCGCGGCGATGGTTCGACAGCGGTGAGATGAAGGAGGACACAAGATAGCCATGCGCGGCATGAAGNTCGATCATGTCAAAGCCGCATCTGGCTGCCATTTTTGTGGATGCCACAAATTCAGCCGTGACCATATCCATGTCCTGCCGGTCCATCTGTTTTGGCACAGCATTGGCGGTAGACCACGCAATNGGCGATGCCGACAGCAACGGCCAGTTGCCGTCGCGCAACGGCGCGTCCATGTCTTCCCAGCCAAGCTGCGTTGATCCCTTGCGGCCGGCATGGCCGATCTGCATACAGATTTTCGCCTCGGTCTCGGAATGAACGAAATCGACGATCCGCGTCCACNCAGCTTCATGTTCGGGGGTGTAGAGCCCNGGNCATCCCGGGGTGATNCGGCCTTGCGCACTGACNCAGGTCATTTCGGCATAGATNAGGCCGGCACCGCCCTTGGCGCGTTCGGCATAATGGACAAGATGCCAGTCATTCGGTGTGCCATNGACNGCCTTGTACTGGGCCATCGGTGATACAACCAGTCGGTTTTTTAGGCGCATGTCGCGCAAGCGATAAGGAGCAAACATCGGCGCACGATGAATGCCATTTTCACCCGCTTGCTGCTGGAACCAGATCTCGGCCGACTTCAGCCATTCGGCATCGCGCAGACGCAGATTTTCATGGCTGATCCGCTGTGATCGTGTCAGCAGCGAATAGTTCAGCTGCACCGGATCAAGGTGCAAGTAACGCTCGACATCCTCGAACCATTCGGTTGAATTGCGGGCCGCAGACTGCAAGCGCAACACGTCCAGCCTGCGGTCTTCCTGATAGCGGGAAAAGGCCGCATCCAGACTGGTTTCGTTGTTCAGCAGGTCCGCCAGTGAAATGGCAGATTCCAGTGCCAGCTTGGTGCCGGAACCGATCGAGAAATGGGCCGTGGCTGAAGAATCGCCCAGCAGCACTACATTCTTGTGATACCAGTTTTCACACAGGACACGATTGAAATTCAGCCAGGCAGACCCGCGCATGTGGCGGGCATTCGACATCAGGCTGTGGCCACCAAGATGCGCTTCAAAAATCTCTTCGCAGGCGGCGATGTTTTCATCCTGCGTCATGTCGCCAAAGCCCCAGGCATTCCAGGTGTCTTCGCTGCATTCCACGATGAAGGTCGCGGTATCCTCCTCGAACTGATAGGCATGCGCCCACACCCAGCCATGGCGGGTGTCTTCAAAAATGAAAGTGAAGGCGTCATCGAATTTCTGGCGCGTGCCAAGCCACACGAATTTACAGGCGCGCCGGTCAATTTCCGGGCGGAATGCATCTTCGAAATGCGCACGGATCCGCGAATTCACGCCATCAGCGGCCACAACCAGATCATGGTCGGCGCACAGCGCATCAATATCATCGATATCAGTCTCGAACTTCAGCGCGACGCCCAGCGCAGCAGCCCGTTCCTGTAACAGCATCAGCAGCTTCTTTCGTCCGATGCCGCAAAAGCCATGACCACTGGATACAAGGCGCTGGCCTTTGTGAATCAGCGCAATATCGTCCCAGTAGGCGAAATATTCCTTGATCGCAGCGGCACTGACAGGGTCATTTTCATGCAAATTGGCCAATGTCTCATCGGACAGCACAACGCCCCAGCCGAATGTGTCGTCGGCACGGTTTCTTTCAATCACCGTGATATCATGTGACGGGTCCCGCAACTTCATGCTGATCGCGAAATATAATCCGGCCGGGCCACCACCAAGACAGGCAATTTTCATCGTCAGAGCCTCTTCATCGCTTACAGGTTCACATGCAACGCCTACGCCGCTGATANACTGAAAGTGACATTGGCGCGGAACAATTTCAAGCTTAAACCAATTGCATTTATGCCACACCCACATCTATAGTGAANNTNCGGNGCGCAAATGCAGANAGCAGATGGCAGGNCAGNANATGTGGNGTTGTAAGGAAAAAANATGAAGGTATTCAGCTTTTCGCAGGATATCGGATTTCGNCATTGTGANCCGGCTGGAATCGTTTTCTACCCCCGATATTTCGAGATGATGAACGATGCGGTTGANNTATTTTTCCGTGATGTGGTTGACTGGCCCTTCAGCCGTATGCANGCCATTGACCGGCGCGGTATTCCAGCCGTATCTGCGCATCTTGANTTCACGGCACCCGGGCGNCTGGGTGACCAGCTTGACTGGGCATTGCAGGTCAGCCGGCTTGGCCGGTCAAGCGCNACCATNATGCATCAGGCCATNATCGGTGATACGCAGATNCTAAGCGGGACGACAACGATCGTCCATACCGATCTCGACAAGATGGGCGCCTTGGCATGGACCNAGGNCGTCCGAACGGCACTGGCCGATTATGTTAATGACGGGGNGGCCGGGCTGACATGNCGCTGAAGGATATACAGCCAGCAGGCTGGAAGGCNCCAAAGGGGTATGCCAATGGCATGCTNGGTGAAGGCCGGNTGCTNTGCGTAGGGGGACAGATCGGCTGGAATGCGGATCAGCGTTTCGAAGCGCATGATTTTATCGGGCAGATGCAACAGACATTGCGCAACATTGTCGATGTGGTTGAGGCGGCCGGTGGCCGTATTGAAGATATCGCCCGCCTGACCTGGTTCGTGACCGACAAGGCCGAATATGTNGCCAGCCAGAGCGCTGTCGGGGCGGCCTACCGCGAGGTCATGGGGTATCACTTTCCTGCGATGACAATGGTTGTGGTCAGCGCACTGGTTGAGGATGAAGCACGTCTCGAAATTGAGGCAACTGCCATTTTGCCAATGGAACGGGACGGCTNACAGCGNGGCCCGGCAGCGGCTGNAAGGGGACCNTTACGATGTATGTATCTNCACATTCTGACAGTTTCTCGCGCGANAATCTGCCCGCCANATCCGACTGGCCAGACCTGCTGACTGGCAGCTTTGATTATGGTGANCGNNTGAACGCAGGTGTCGAACTGACCGATGCCATGGTGGATCGCGGCTTTGGTGATTCCGTGGCGCTGATCGGCAATGGACGGCAGCGCACCTATAAAGAACTGGCCGACTGGACGAACCGGCTGGCCCNTGCGTTGGNCGAAGATCTGCANATCAGGCCTGGCAACCGGGTGCTGATCCGGTCGGCAAACAACCCGGCGATGGTTGCCTGCTGGCTGGCCGCGACCAAGGTTGGTGCGGTCGTGGTCAACACNATGCCGCTGTTGCGCGCTGGTGAGCTGGCCAAATATGTAGACAAGGCCGAGATATCGCACGCGCTGTGTGACACAAGATTGATGGATGAACTGNCNTCCTGCGCCAAGACCAGCANCTGGCTGAAGACGGTTGTNGGGTTTGATGGCACGGCCAATCACNATGCCGAACTGGACAGGCTNGCGCTTGCCAAGCCGGNGCAGTTTGATCCTGTCGAAACCGCATCGGATGATGTGGCATTGATCGGGTTTACTTCAGGATCGACGGGCGAGCCNAAAGGCACAATGCATTTTCATCGCGATCTGATNATCATTGCCGATGGATATGCGCGTGAGGTTCTGAAGGTGACACCGGATGATATTTTCATCGGGTCGCCACCGCTGGCCTTTACCTTCGGGCTGGGCGGGCTGGCCGTCTTTCCNCTGCGTTTTGGGGCCGCCGCCATTCTGCTGGAGAATGCCACGCCGCCCAATCTGGTCGAGATGATTGAAACCTANAAGGCAACTGTCTGCTTTACAGCACCAACAGCCTATCGGGTGATGCTGGCGGCGATGGATGACGGGGCTGATCTTGGCTCGCTGCGGGCTGCCGTATCGGCAGGCGAGACATTGCCGGCACCGGTCTATAGTGACTGGATGGNAAAAACCGGCAAGCCGATGCTTGACGGGATCGGGGCAACAGAACTGCTGCATATTTTCATCAGCAACCGCTTTGACGATCACGCGCCAGCCAGCACCGGCAGACCGGTTGGCGGGTATGAAGCCCAAATCATCGGACCTGACGGCGCGCNCCTNCCCGATGGCGAGGTGGGCCGGCTGGCGGTGCGCGGACCAACGGGATGCCGCTATCTGCGCGGCGAACGCCAGCAGGAATATGTGGTTGATGGGTGGAATATCACGGGTGACAGTTTCTCACGNGATGAGAACGGGTACTTTCATTTTGCAGCGCGGAATGACGATATGATTATCTCGTCAGGCTATAACATCGCCGGCCCCGAAGTGGAGGCAGCATTGCTGTCACACGAGGCGGTTTCAGAATGCGCGGTGATCGGTGTGCNGGATGANGANCGCGGTGCCATTGTCGAGGCGCATGTGGTGCTGCGTTCCGACATGGCAGGAGACGAGCAGATGGTCAAAGCCCTGCAAGACCATGTAAAGGCAACCATCGCGCCGCATAAATATCCNCGTGCAGTTNTTTTCACCGATGCACTGCCAAAGACCGAGACCGGCAAAATCCAGCGGTTTCGTCTGAAGCAGCCGGCCGGATAGAGGGCCGGCATGGCGCAAGGAGCCCCGCTTCGTATCAGCATAATCGGTGCTGGCCCGGCTGGTCTCTACACCGCCATTCTGGCGCGCCTGCATCTTGGTGATGCCATCATCGAGGTGATCGAGCAGAACCCGAAAGGTGCCACCTTCGGTTTTGGCGTGGTGTTTTCAGACAAGGCCCTGGATTTTCTGTCTGCTGGCGATCCGCAAACCCTGGCGGATCTCGACCCGTGGATGGAACGCTGGGACAATATGACCCTGAACCACCCCGATGGGCGTGTTGTCCTTGACGGTATCGGCTTTAGTGCTGTCGGGCGGCTGACGTTGCTGCAACTGCTGGAAGCGCGGGCCGCCGATCTNGGCGTGCATATCACNTATGACANGNTNATTGATGATCCTGACACGCTTGAGGCNGATGTCATCATCGGCGCAGACGGGCTGAATTCGGTGGTGCGGCGTGCCAACGAGACCGGTTTTGCACCCGCTATCGATCACTTTTCAAACCACTTTGCCTGGTTNGGCAGTGATGCCGTCTTTNACACGCTGACCCAGAGCTTTATCCATACCGANCACGGTCCGATGAATGCGCATCACTATCGCTATGCCCCCGACCGCAGCACCTTCATTGTTGAATGCGGACCGCAGACATGGGCGGCGCATGGCTTTGACAGGATGGATGAAGACGACAGCGCCGCCCGATGTGCCGATCTGTTCCGTGACGTTCTTGGCGGTGCGCGTCTTGTGACCAACAAGTCTGCCTGGCGGGTGTTTCCGCGGCTGTGGTGCGCGCGCTGGGTTGCCGGCCGGCAGGTGATATTNGGTGATGCGGCGCACACATCGCATTTTTCGATTGGATCGGGAACAAGGCTGGCNATGGAAGATGCGATAGCCCTTGTTCAGGCACTGGCNGCAAATGAGGATGTGCCAACGGCGCTTGCCGCCTATCAGGATGCACGCCTTCCTGTCGCGCAGAAGATTGTCACGGCGGCCAATACATCAGCGCGCTGGTATGATGATTTCGGCGCGCATATGACGCTGCCACCGCTGGACTTTGCCTATGGATATCTGACCCGGTCGGGCCGTATGACCCCGGCGCGGGTGCGCCGTCTGGCCCCGGCCTTCATGGCGGAATATGACGCGGCAACGCTTGCCGCAACCAAAGATGTGGTGCCGGCATCGCTGCCGGTTGCTGATGCGATCGGGTTTGATCGTGCGGCGCATGCCAATTGTTCGGCAATCCTGTGGGACAATCTGCAGCGTAACCCGCACAAGCTGGCTGTCATTGGNGANATGGNGAATGTCNCCTATGCCGATCTGATTGCGCAGGCGGCACGGTGGGGNAACGCCTTTATTGCTGCCGGTCTGCAATCTGGTGACCGCATTCCTTTCTTTCTCGATGATACACCGACCTATCCAGCTGCATTTTTCGGGGCCGTTCGTGCCGGCTTCGTTCCGGTATTGCTGAACACCCAGACGAATGCCGATACGCTGTCCTATTTCCTTGGTGATACCGAAGCGCGGATCGTGCTGTGCGAGGCGGCGTTCCTGTCATCCTTTCCCTCTGACATGCTGGCCGGCAGCAATGTCGAACAGCTTGTTGTGGTGAATGGTGATGCGCATGAAGACGGGCACATCGCGCAACAGGATTTTCTGGCTGGTCAGCCATCGATGTTGGATTGTGCCGATACCGGGCCGGGTGACATGGCCTTCTGGATGTATTCGTCAGGCACGACCGGCCGGCCAAAGGGCATTGTGCATCTGCATCACGATA
>NYTO01000100.1 GCA_002683535.1 SAR116 cluster bacterium | reverse complement strand
CGTGCAGGTGGGGACCCTGTCCTCGTCCCATCCCTCGTTTGGCGTGTCTGTTTTCTTTCTTTCTTTCTTTCCCAAAATGACTGAAAGGAGCACACACGACTTAGCAAGTCCGCACCAGCGACTGCCCAATACAAGAGTTTTAGTGCCGCGACCCCATCCCTCCTTGCGTTGTGTGTTCGGTCCCAGTGTCGTGCGAGGCCGAGGGAAAAAGAAAGAAAACAGACTGCGCAGGGAGGGATGGGAGGACGGCACGCCGCCACCACACAGGGATTTTAAGGAGAGAAGTGTGGTGCTAGCCGAGGGAGCTTTCTTGTAAAATTCTTTTTCTTTCTTTCTTTAGTGTACCCTGGGCCGGCGCGGGCAAAGGCTTCTGTTCATCGAAGTGAAGTTTCGCAGCCGAAGCGACGATGCAGCGGCACCGGGCCATAAACAGCAGACGCGGATCATCCGTGCTGCCGAGGATTTTGCCAAGCGGCGGCATATCTCACCGAATCTTGAATGGCGGTTTGATCTGATCCAGATTGGCTGGCCATCCAAGGATACACCTTGGCTTTTGCGTCATATTCCACATGCGTGGGATGCGTCAGCTGTCAAAAACCGTTTCTGGAGACCTTGACCGGTGATGGGGCAAACGGCACATTGGCTTTGTCAGTAATGTAAAGCTGTATAAAACTGCCAGCATCGCACCGCATATATCGCATCTAGGGAACCGCGCCTGATGACTTCTGCCCTCAAACCCGTCGCCCTTCTTGGCCTTCTTTGTCTGTTGCTGTCCGGCTGTGCCGGTGCAGTCATCGGCGTAGGGACAGCCGCGGTTGCGGCAACCAGCACCGAAAAGGGATTTTCCACATCCGTCTCGGACGGGCTGATCTTCACAAAAATTCAGGACAAGTTCCTGCAGACAGATACCAGCCTGTCGGCAGCGCTTGATGTGACGGTCAATGACGGGGCCGTACTTCTTACCGGCAAGATCAAGACACCCGAAGAGAAAGTTCTAGCGACCAGGCTGTCGTGGGAAGTCCGCGGTGTGCGCGAAGTTGTGAACGAGGTTCAGGTCACTGACAAATCCTCATTGAAAGACATCGCCAAGGATGTTGCGGCGGGGGCCCAGCTGCGTGCCAAATTGATTGGTGACTCACAGATCTCCTCGCTCAATTTCAGCATCGATATTGTAAACGGGATTGTCTATCTGTCGGGTGTTGCACGCGATACAGAGGAAATGAACCGTGTGGTCAGCCATGCGCGCGAACTGAAATTCGCCAAGCAGGTAATCAACTACATCTCGCTGCTCTCTGACCAGCGCGACTAGACCGGTCAAGTCCTCGGCCATGTCACTATCCATTGCCATACAGATGGATCCGATCGGATCGATCGACATCGCAGGTGACACCTCGTTTGCGCTCGGTCTCGAGGCGCAGTCACGCGGCCATGCTCTGTGGTATTATTCGCCTGACAGATTGTCCCTGAATGAAGGCCGCGTCGAGGCAGTCGGCCAGTCCCTGACATTGCGCGATGTCAAAGGCGACCATTTCGAGACCGGCAGCATGGAACAGCGGGCGCTGTCTGATTTTGACGTGATCCTGATGCGCCAGGACCCGCCCTTTGACATGAATTACATCACCGCGACGCATCTTCTTGAGATGTTGCCGCCGGCAACGATGGTGGTGAACAACCCGGCCGAGGTACGCAACGCGCCTGAAAAACTTTTGGTCACCCTGTTTCTGGATCTGATGCCGCCAACATTGATCAGCCGTGACACTGAAACCATCCGGGCCTTTCGTGATACCCACCGTGACATCATCGTAAAGCCGCTGTTCGGCAATGGCGGCGCCGGTGTATTCAGGCTTCGTCCGGATGACGAGAATTTCAGCTCGCTTCTTGAGATGTTCTTTGCTGGCAGCCGCGAGCCGGTCATGGTGCAGGCCTATTTGCCGGCCGTTCGCCTTGGTGACAAGCGGATCATTCTGGTGGATGGCGATCCGATTGGCGCTGTTAACCGAGTCCCGGGTGCGGGCGAGGCGCGGTCAAACCTGCATGTTGGTGGCACGGCAATGGCCAGCGAACTGACAGCACGTGATCAGGAAATCTGCGCGCGGATCGGACCTGAGCTCAGGCGGCGCGGGCTGACTTTTGTCGGCATTGACGTGATTGGCGGCTATCTGACCGAGATCAATGTGACCTCGCCCACCGGCATTCGTGAAATCAGGCGGCTGTCCGGCATCGATATCGCTGCCCTCACATGGGATGCCATCGAACGGCTGCGCGGCACCTATGCCAGCAACGGCATTGTGCGATAGGCCAATGCCTCGGCCAGATGTGGCCGGTCCACAGTCACACTTTGCGCCAGATTGGCAATGGTGCGGGCCACCCGCAAGACACGGTGAAACCCGCGCGCCGTCAAGGCCTGCTTTTCAACCGCCAGTTCCAGCAGCTGGCGGGCTGAGGCCGACAGGTTTTCGGGTGACAGGCGGCTGTCCTCATGAGTCTCGCGTTCAGCTGGTGGCACTGGCAGCTGATCCGCAAACGCCGCTGCATCACTGATTCACGCGGCGATGGCAGCGCTGGAGTCAGCAGGTGCCGATTGCAACAGCAGGCGGCTGTCTACCTCTGGCACCTCGATCATCAGATCAAACCTGTCCAGCATTGGGCCCGAAATCCGCTCACAATCTGCGCGTCCACAGGCCGGTGCCCGCGGGCAGGCGCGTGCCGGATCGCCCAGATACCCGCACCGGCAGGGATTCATAGCGGCAATCAGCTGAAATTCAGCCGGATAAGTCACATGATGGTTCGCCCACGCAACAACGATGGAACCGGTTTCACGCGGCTGGCGGAGCGCATCCAGAACCGGCTTTGCAAATTCTGCCAGCTCATTCAGAAACAGAACCCCGCGATGCGACAAGGAAATTTCGCCCGGCTTGGCAAGCGCCCCGCCGCCAACAAGGGCGGCCATCGANNCCGAATGATGCNGATCACGAAAAGGACGNGTCTGGATCAACCCGCCAGATGGCAGCTGNCCGGCGATGGAATGCAGCATCGTGACATCCAGCGCCTCGCGCGGGGACAGGGGTGGCAACAGACCCGGCAGACGNGCAGCCAGCATCGATTTGCCAGNGCCGGGCGGTCCAACCATCAACAGATTATGCCGGCCAGCCGCGGCAATCTCCAGCACCNGGCGGGCCGTTTCCTGTCCACGCAGATCGCGCATGTCAGGCGGGCTGTGCGCAGGGGGCAGCAATTCGGGCTGGGGCGGGGCCAGAAACTGTCCGCCCCGCAGATGATTGAGCAAGGACATCAGATCAGGAGGGGCAATGATGGAAAGCGCATCCGCCCAGGCGGCTTCAGGCCCGCATTTTGCCGGACAGATCAGATCCTGCCCCGCTGCCACCGCCGCCATCGCAGCTGGCAGCACACCGGAAACCGGCTCGATTCCGCCATGCAATGACAGCTCGCCCAGAACCAGCGTGTTGGCAACAGCATCCGGCCCCACCGCCCCCATCGCAACCAGCAGACCAAGCGCAATCGGCAGATCAAAATGCGCCCCTTCCTTGACCACATCAGCCGGGGCCAGATTCACAGCGATACGCTTTGGTGGCAGGGCCAGCCCGATAGAACCAAGGGCAGCGCGTACACGTTCACGCGTCTCGGCAACAGCCTTGTCAGCAAGTCCAACAATTGCCATCGCCGGCAACCCGTTGGCGATATGAACCTGCACCTCTACAGGGATCGTGTCGATACCACGAAAAGCGACAGTGGAGATTGCGGCATGCATAACCTTTTGGCCCTATCCGAATGGACGGGTCATGATGTGGGCAATATGCCCGTGCCACAAGTTAGTTAGACCTATCTTATATATCGGTCTTCCAGATCAGCTGCGCGCCAGCATTCTGCCAACAGGCTCTCCGCCCAGAACATGCATATGCAGATGCGGTACTTCCTGGTGTCCGTCCTGCCCGATATTCGAAATCACCCGAAAGCCGCTTTCGGCAATACCAGTAATATCGGCAACCGTCGCGATCATGCGGGTAAAGGCGGCCTGTTCCTCGGCCGATGCGTTGGCTGCAAAATCCATCCAGTCGACATAGGCCCCTTTCGGGATCACCAGCACATGGACGGCGCGCGCTGGGCTGATATCCTCAAAGGCAAGCGTATGTTCGTCTTCGGCTACAGTCTTGTTGGGAATTTCACCGCGCAGGATGCGCGCAAACACATTGCCGTCATCATAGGCCATCAGGTCAGCTCCTTGTGATAATAGAAACCGGTTACATATTCATCTTCCACACGGGCGTAATAATGGTTTGTCGCGTAATGCACAAAGCCGCAGGCCTCAAAAGACTGGATGGCGCGTGTCTGTGTTGACCGCACATCCAGATTGACCATCGTGAATCCCTTGGATTTGGCCAGCACTTCGGCCTCGCTGACAATCAGTGTGGCAAGCCCGTGACCCCGCGCCCAGGGCGCGACGAAAAATGTTGTCAGGTTGCATGAAAAGGCCTGCGCCTCGTTGTTGCGCGGCGGACACACGATCTGGCAGCTGCCCGCAATGACCTTGTCGAGTCGCGCCACCACCAGATGGCGTTCGGGAATCATCTGCACGCCGCGCCAGTAATCCTCCATGATCGAACGCGGTGGCGGCGACAGCCAGCCAAAACCACCGCCCGACAGAATGGCTTCGTCAGCGGCATCACATAATTCATCCAGATCATTGCTGTTCAGACGAGACGGTGTTTCCACCGACCGCTTGGCAGCGCGGCCTATAAGTTTATCGGGCGTCATCTTGCACCTGTTTTACGGCACTGGACATCAAGCACTTGTTTAACAGCACCGGTGATGCAGCATATGGATATTGCAATCGCTGGTGCCGGTCTCGGTGCTTGTGTGCCCCGGGCCACATACTTGTCCTGTTTGGCGGTTATGTATCACAGCGCGCGGGATTGGTAAAATCACGAATGCCGAAGTCCGGTCATTTCATGATCATGCATCTAGGATCGTGGTGCGCGGCGCAGCTCATCCTCGATCACATCGATCACCCGCACACAGGCAGCAGCATCAAGGCTGCGGATACTGGCAGCAACAAGATTGGCCAGGCGAACCGCATCGGCCGTGCTGCGGCTGGCATCAATTGTCGGTTTCGGGTGTGAAATTGCCGCCAGATTTTTCAGCTCTTCAGCATCATCCCAAATCAAGCCCAGCCAGGCACAGATCTGGTCTACAAAAGGCGCTGACGGCTTGCCGCGCGCACCATTTTCAAGTGCCGATATATAGGCCTTTGACACACCAAGCTGGTCAGCCTGTTGTTGCTGGGTAAATCCCTTTTCGGCCCGCAGCATTTTCATTTTTTCACCAAACGGGGTCATTCCGGCCCATCCCGGCCCGTTGCATTGCGGCCCGATATGCCATGCTTGTCGGACATGTGACCATCCCCAGTCTGCCCGGCAGCGCGGTTGCGGCGCAACATGACATACATCGCGCCATCACCGCCATCTGCCCTTGTGGCGCGCGCCATCGCCAGAATCCGTGCTGAAAGCGGCGGTGTTTTCAGCCATTCCGGCACAAGCTTGCGCAAAACACCCTGCCCATCGCGTCCCTTGCCGGTAATGATCAGCACACAGCGGTGATTCGCCAGCGCAGCGCTGTCGATAAACCGCCTGAGACAGGTTTCTGCCTGGGCAGCTGTCATACCGTGCAAATCAAGACGCGCGGCAATATCCATATCGCCCTGCACAAGGCGGCGGCGCGATGACCGGTCAAGGCCGGCATGCTCGCCAGCTGCCACATCGACCGGTTTGGGAGGGGCGTGTGACGCGTGTGCCAGCCCGACCAGACGCGGCGTTGCCGCCAGCGGCGGCTGTTTCGGCTTCTTCTTTTTTTCGGGTTTGGTGGGCGCCGGACCGGGCGGGTCAGTCAGTTCGGCAGCCCGGTCATAGNCACGCACATCGCTGGTTACCTTTTGCCACAGCGCATCATCNTCATCCGGGGTCTTGCCGCGTGCGGTCATGATCTGTCATATCCCTGATCGTTCCCGTTCAGTCTTCGTCCGGGGAATCGGTCTCGGCAAGTTTCCAGTTCGGATCATCAAGTGTCAGATCGCGCTCNAANGTCCAGATATCGATCAGATCGCGCGTACCTGTATCCTCATCAACAATGCTGTTGCCGTCAGCATCTGTCAGCGTGCGTGTCTGGGTGGATTGATAGCGCACGGTTACTGACGCGACATTATCAAACACCTTGGCATCGGTAATTTCGACATCCTTCAGGTCATCCAGCACGATTTCAAGCTGTTCGCCGTCACTGCCACGCTGCTGGATCGACGCTGAAAAACTTTGCAGCAAATCATAGCTGAGCAGCCGTTTCAGCTGGGCTAGATCGCCAGCGGCATAGGATTGCAGGATCATGTCGAACGCCATGGCAGCGCCCTCAAGGAACTGTTTTTCGGAAAACTGCCGGTCCGCCTTGCGCAGTGCGTCAATTCCGTGACCATCGCTGGCCGCGCCTTTGCGTCCCGAATCAATCGGGATGACATCTGCGGCAGCCGCGTCAAAATTGCTCTGTTTCGGTTGCTTCTCTTCATAGCCGGTACGCTGACCCAGTACCGAACGCAGGCGCAGCACAAGCAGCACAGCTATGATGGCGAAAATGATTATATCAATAAACGGCACGGTGTCCCCCAGCGCGACTGTTCCAGCGGGATGATTTGGTATCGATCGCAAAGTCACTTACAATGCGCGGCTACAGGATACATATGTTGTGTAAATAATCCAGCAACCAGCCAGCACGGAATTATTTTTGCGTATCGGCGGGAAAAAACATGGTTGCCGCGCTCTAGATCAGGAAAGGCAAAAACGGTGCCCATTCTCATCCTTATCTTTCTGGGCCTCTGGGCCTGGGCCGAACTGGCGGTATTTATCGCCATTGGCTCGGAAATCGGCGCTTTGCTGACAATCATCGGCATTGCGGTGACGGCCATGGTGGGATTGTGGCTGCTGAAAAGCCAGGGGCGGGCGATCATGGCATCGCTGCAGCAGAAAATGGCGCGCGGTGAAGCGCCTGTGGCCTCAATGGCCGATGGTGCCGCAATCGCCGCCGGCGCTGTCCTGATGCTGATTCCGGGCTATATCACCGACGCGATGGGCCTTGTCCTGTTTATTCCCGGGGTGCGGACCATCATCGGGGCCGGCCTGATCGCGCGCATGATGCGGCGCGGTGCTGGCCGCTTTTCCTTTAATGGCGGACAATTTGGGGCCGGGCAATTTGGGGCCGGGTCCTTTTCTGGCCGCCAGGGCACGACAGGCGAACCGGGNCAACCGGGCGAACNGGGCGGATCGGACGAAACCGACGCGGCCAGTGCCTTTGGTGCGTTTCANCGGGCACATACAGGACAGGCCCGAAATTCTTATGGCAGTAACCCGGATGATGACAGTGTGATCGAAGGTGATTTTGAGGAAAAGCCTGCTGACCGGCAGCGCCTCGACAAATCTGACCCCAAATAGGCAAAACCTGCGACCAGAATCCCGTGACCGGAATTCCGTGACCAGAATCCCGCAATCAGGACGTGATGCAACCGGCCCGCCTGCTCAACCAGCTTGCAGTATGGCAACCCGCCATGGTATTGCCGCCACACCAGATAAAGCCACCCGTGATCCGGCATTGCGGGGCAGATATGATCGCAACGGAGACGGACATGGCGAAAACACCAGAAAAAACAGGCGAACCGGCTTCAAANGGCAGCGACGCNTCNGCGGCCAGCGGCACATCGCAAGCCCCCCGCCAGATCATTGTGCATGCGCAATACATAAAAGATCTGTCGTTTGAGAATCCGAACGCGCCNGAAATTCTGATCGAGCCACCCTCACAGCCTGATGTCGAAATCGGGGTCAA
This sequence comes from SAR116 cluster bacterium, assembly GCA_002683535.1. Taxonomy (GTDB): domain Bacteria; phylum Pseudomonadota; class Alphaproteobacteria; order Puniceispirillales; family Puniceispirillaceae; genus UBA8309. Next base: position 1,629 of record NYTO01000100.1, on the reverse strand, counting down.
TGTGGCGGCCCGCAGCATTAATGGCGAACAATATGAAGTCACGCTGATGCTGTCCGCCAAGGCAAAGACCGAAGAAAAGGCGCTGTTTCTTGTCGAACTCAGCTATTGCGCCATTGTGTCGGCACCGGGGGTCGACAGCGAAACCTTGAACCCGCTGATCATGATTGAGGCACCACGTCTCATGTTCCCGTTTGCGCGCGCCATTGTATCCGACATGACGCGCGATGGCGGGTTCATGCCGCTGTCAATTCAGCCGATTGATTTTGTTGCCGTCTATCAGTCAAACATGGCCAAAAACGCCGAATCTNCCAGCAACGGGGCCGACAAGTCCGAATAATTCAGCGCATCATGAGCGTGACCAGATAGCGTCCGGAATGCGGGCAACAAGCGTTGCATGCGCCGCGCGTTCATCCGCTGTCGGTTCATGCGGCCGGTNAAAAGCCGTGCTGTCAGCGCGCAGGGAAAATGCCTCATTGTCTGCTGTGCTGCTTGCGGTCCCCCCGCTTCCNCCCATATCCGACCCCGGATTATGCGCCAGATTACCTTGTGAACCGGCCGCCTCCAGCGACAGGCCGGGCTGCCGCCCGCCCAGCAGTTCCACATAGACAGCTGCCAGCAAATCGGCATCGATCAACGCGCCATGCAGATCGCGGTGGCTGTTGTCGATCTCGAACCGGCGGCACAGGGCGTTCAGATTGGCCTGTGCGCCCGGAAATTTCTTGCGCGCCATGGGCAATGTATCAACCGCCTGCGTCATGGGCAGTGGCTGGCGTTCAAGGCGGGCCAGCTCGGCATTGATAAAGCCCATATCAAAGGGCGCGTTGTGGATCACCATTGGCGACTCACCGACAAAATTCAGGAATTCATCGACAATATCGGCAAATACAGGCTTGTCTGCCAGGAACGCGGTGGTCAGACCGTGAATCGCCACCGCGCCAGCATCAATATCACGCTCGGGATTGATATAGAGATGCAGCTGATTGCCGGTTGGCATGTGGTTGTCCATTTCCAGCGCACCGATTTCGATGATCCGGTGTCCATCTTTCGGATCAATCCCCGTTGTCTCGGTATCCAGAACTATCTCACGCGTCATATGTCTGTGCCTCCATCCGCATTCGGCCCCGTGCCTTTATGGGCTGCCCCCGCGCTTGTATTGGCCGGCAAGCCGGGGTCAGCGCGCAGCTGTTCCAGTATCGCTGCAAGTTGCTGGCGCGCCGGCTCCAGCCCGTGCTGTGTTTCAATCACAGCATCCGCCCGCCCGCGCTTTTCCGACATCGGCATCTGGCTTGCCAGAATGGCCGTCCATTTGTCTTCTGTCATGCCTGTTCGTGCAAGACCGCGGCTGCGCTGCGTCTGGTCATCCGCATAGCACAGAATGACAAAATCACAGGCAGCATCCCCGCCAGTTTCAAACAGCAAAGGCACATCCATAACAATCATGGCTGTGTTCTTCTGTCGCTGGTCTTCCAGAAACCTGTCGCGGTGCGCGGTGACTAGCGGATGAATAATCGCCTCCAGTGCGCGCCGCTTGTCAGGATCACCAAACACAACCCCGCCAAGCTTCTGCCGGTCAACAGATCCGTCTTCAGCCACCATATCGCTGCCAAACATCGCGGTGATCGGGGCGAT
>NYTO01000013.1 GCA_002683535.1 SAR116 cluster bacterium | reverse complement strand
CCGCGAAAATCGATACCCAAATTCAGCCCGACAAGGGCAAACATCAGGATCGATGCAGTCACAAGAAGTCCGGAAAAACCCATTGCAGGCAGTCGCAGCCGCATGAAGTCGAAACTGGTGTCGCTGGGAACAAGTTTCAGGCGCATGGTGATGTCTCCTAGAGGACCAGTTCGCGCGGGCGGCGGCGTTCCAGCCACAAAATCACCAGCAAGCGGGTTACCATGACGGCCGTGAACAGCGATGTGGCAATGCCGATCGACAGCGTCACCGCAAAGCCCTTGATCGGGCCAGAACCGAATATGTAGAGAAACAGCGCGGCAAACAGCGTTGTCAGATTGGCGTCGACAATCGTCGAGATGGCGCGTTTATACCCGCCTTCAATTGCCGCCATGACATTACGGCCACGCCGCAATTCCTCTCTGATGCGTTCAAACACCAGAACGTTGGCATCAACCGCCATCCCCATTGTCAGGACGATGCCGGCAATGCCCGGCAATGTCAGCGTCGCCTGAATGGCCGATAGCGCACCAAGGATCAGCACCACATTGACCAGCAGTGCAATATCCGCCAGCAGACCAAACAGGCCATAGCTGACAATCATATAGATCATTACAAGTGCCAGTCCGACAAAAGCGGCAATCTGTCCGGCAGCCACCGAATCAGCACCCAGTCCGGGGCCAATCGAGCGCTCTTCCATAACGATCAGCGGTGCCGGCAAGGCACCCGCACGCAGGATCAGCGCCAGCTCGTTCGTCTCGGCTACCGAAAAATTGCCGGTGATCTGGCCATTTCCAAAAATTTGCGACTGGATCGTCGGTGCTGACACAACCTTGCCGTCAAGAATGATGGCAAAAGGCCGACCGATATTCGCACCTGTCACCCGTCCGAATTTTTTGGCACCCTCGGCATTCAGTGCAAAGGTCACGGCAGGGCGGTTATTCTGGTCGAAAGAAGCCTGCGCCGATTCCAGCAATTCACCGCTGACCATGACGCGCTTTTCAACAACAAAGAATTCGCCGCTGTCATCATCTGCGGGTAGCAGAACGCTGCCTGACGGCGCACGGCCGCGTTCGCGCACTTCCTGTGCGGTAATACTGGTATCAACAAGCTGGAAGGTCAGTTTCGCTGTTCTGCCAAGAAGACGCTTGATTTCTTCCGGATCATCCACGCCAGGCAGCTGGACCAGCACGCGGTCTGCCCCCTGCCGCTGAATCACAGGCTCTTTGGTGCCATCAGGGTCGATCCGGCGGCGAATGATTTCCATCGACTGTTCGATGGTCCGGCTCTGCAAATCGATCAGACCCTGTTCATTGAAGGTGATGCTGTACCCTGATCCGTCCTGCGCAATGCTGACAACGGGACCAAATTCCTGAAACACCTCACGGGCGGCATCGCCATCACTGGCATTGCGAAGCGTTACGACAACCGTGCGGTCGACGACATCAAGATCACTGAAGCGCAGTTTTTGCTGGCGAAATTCGAGACGAACTGTCTCTGCCATGCTTTCAAGGCGTTCCTGAATGACAACATCCATGTCGACGCGCAGCAACAGATGCGATCCGCCCTGCAGGTCCAGACCAAGATTGATCTTCTGCCCGGGCAGGAAATTCCCGCTTTCACTTCCATCACCCGGCATGGCGTTCGGTGCGGCATATACAATGCCCATTACCGTTACCAGCAGAACGAGTATTTTTTTCCAGCTCTCAAACTGCAGCATGCGCAGACCGCTTTCCCTGACATGGCCGGGCCGCCGCGCCCTCTATGGGGCGACGACAGCTCTCAAGCCTCTGCAACTATTTGGATTTTGCTTCAGTCTTGGCTTTTTTGTCAGCCTTTGGATCAGCCTTGGCTGGCCCTTTGTCGCGGACATCGGCAATCATCGTACGTACGACATTCACCTTTACGTCTTTGGCGATCTCGACCTCGATCGTGTCACTGCCATCAACGACCTTGGTGACCTTGCCTTCAATGCCACCATTGGTAACGATCTTGTCACCGCGGGTCACTGCAGCCAGCATTTCCTTATGCTGCTTCGCGCGCTTTTGCTGCGGGCGGATCAGCAGGAAGTAGAAGATGACCATTACGAGGACAATCGGCATCAGGCCGCCGAAACCGCCACCCCCAAGACTGCCCGACTGGGCAAGTGCAGGCGTAATCAACATGGCTATGTCTTTCTGAACTTGTCTGGTTTTTGTTGGACCGCACCATAAACGCCCTTGCCGCGATGGGCAATCATCAACCGTTGTGCGGGCGCGAATAATTACAGGTATCGCCAGCCTGTCTGCTTGCAGTGGCCAAAATTCCCAAAATATTCTGGTGTCCATAGCGGTGGTTGTGGCAGCGCGGGCCCCTTGCTAGGGTGCGGGCATGTCTTTATCCGATCAAGATCATCAGTTTCTGAATACGCTGGCGCGCATCGCCGATGCGCTGGAGGCGCGTCACCCGCCAGACCCCGATCCTGCCGATTTGCCGATGGCAGAGGCCTATGTGTGGAACAAGGCACGGCGGCGGCTGTCACCTGTTGCCAGCATCAACCGGGTTGAACTGCGCCTGTTATGCGGGATCGACCAGCAACGCGACATGCTGCTGTCCAATACCATTGCGTTTGTGCGCGGGTTTCCAGCCAATAACGCCCTGTTGTGGGGCGCGCGCGGGACCGGCAAATCATCGCTGGTAAAGGCCGTCCACGGCACCGTCACCGAACGCGGNATGGATTGNGCCCTTGTCGAGATACACCGTGAAGACATCGANGATCTGCCCTTCATCATGTCATTNCTTGCGCAGGTCGATCGTCGTTTTGTTGTCTTTACCGATGATCTGACATTCGATCATGGCGACAACAGCTATAAATCGCTGAAAGCTGCACTGGATGGCGGGGTTGAGGGACGGCCGCAAAATGTGATTTTCTATGCCACATCCAACCGTCGGCACCTGATGCCACGCCAGATGATNGAGAATGAGCGGTCAACAGCCATCAATCCGTCTGAAGGCGTTGAAGAAAGCGTCTCGCTGTCCGACCGGTTCGGGCTGTGGATCGGCTTTCATTCGATCGATCAGGACACGTTTTTCGCNATCGTCGAAAGCTATGTGTCCTTCTTTGATATCGATANAAGCAAGGTCGATATCCGCCGNGAGGCACTCGCATGGTCGATGGAACGCGGCGCGCGCTCAGGCCGCGTGGCATGGCAGTTCATTGTTGATTTGGCTGCACGTACAGAAAAGAATATNTCTAATAAATAGAATGCATTATCGCGCGTGAATAATGTTACTTTTGAACTATGCAATCAGCCTGCGCGGATCAATTGGCTGGCGTGATTTGCGAATTTCGAAATGCAGCTGTGGTGCAGCAACTTTGCCGCTTGTCCCNACGGTTGCAATTTGTGATCCGGCCTCGACCACATCGCCTTCCTTCACCATCACCTGGTCCAGATGCGCGTAGGCGGTGATAATTCCGCCATCATGCTTGACCAGAACCAGCGTGCCAAAAGACTTGATATCCCGCCCGACAAAGGCAACGGTTCCGCGGGCCGCCGACATGACAGCTGCCCCCTGCTCTGCAGCGATATTGACGCCGTCATTATGGACACCCCGCGCCGCCGGCCCANATTCGGTGATGATCTCTCCGGCCAGGGGCCAGCGGAAATCACCGGTACCGGTTGGTGCCACAAACCGCTTTCTGGGAATGGCGGGCGCCGGAGTGGCAGCTGCAGCCGCCACATTGGTGACAGCAGGACTTGTGCCGCTGCCATCTGGCGCCGCATCAAGAATTGAAAAATCGAGGGTATCGGGAAGCGCCAGCCGCTGACCGACTGTCAATTCATACGGTTCGTTCAGGCCATTCATCTGGGCCAGCTGGTAACGGCTGATGGCATAGCGCTGCGAGATNGAAAACAGCGAATCCGCTGACGTCACGATATGCACACGCATCGGTTTGATCACCAGCACCTGGCCAGCAACCACCTGATAGGGCGGACCGATATTATTGTCGCGGACGATTGCAAGCGGCGAGACGCCGTAACGCGCGGCCAGATCATAAATCGAATCATTCTCGCGGACGGTGATACGTCCGGATGGCGGGATTGCCTCGCGCGCCTGGCGCANCGGCGCATCCAGCACCGGTGCCAATCCACTGNGCGACAGCGACAGGTCAGGTGCCTTGCATCCGCCCATTGCCAGCCCCAGGACCAGCAATCCCATCAGCGTTGCCCACGCCATGTTTGTTGGTCCAGCAAGGACCGGATTTCTAATGGCGATGTTCTTGCTCGCGCGCTGCATCTTCAATCCTCGACCAACGGAACGAATTTGACCGGCAACAGCGTTGCCTCTTCAAACCCTGACTCGGAACGCTGAATGGTGACAAGCTGCTGGTTACGGTCGCGCCCGACAGGTNCNACCATGATGCCGCCAATTTTCAGCTGGTTCAACAGCATATCGGGAATCACCGGCGGGGCACATGTCAGAATGATCCGATCAAAGGGCGCTGCCTCGGGCCAGCCGCGCGCGCCATCACCAAGGCGCGTGGTGACATTGGTAACACGTATCTCGCGCAGCCTGTTATCCGCTTCGACCAGCAACGGGCGCAACCGTTCAATCGAATAGACGCGCCGGCATAAAAACGACAGGATGGCCGCCTGATAGCCGCTGCCGGTGCCAATTTCCAACACCCGCTCGCGGCCGGTCAATTGCAGGGCTGCGGACATTACAGCCACGATATAGGGCTGGCTGATTGTCTGGTCCATGGCGATGGGCAACGAGGCATTTTCATAGGCATGGGCCTGCAGCGCACTGGCAACGAACCTGTCACGCGGGACCTGTTCAATGGCTGACAGCACATCGGCATCGACAATGCCCATGCCGCGCAATGTCATGATCAACTGGGCTTTTTCATTTTGAAAAGGCTGCATTCGGCCGCCTGCTTCCTTGCAAGAATGGCGAGCCTTTGAGGGTGCCGGCACACGCCCGCTACGGCGATACCAGCTGTCTAAAAGGCCTCTGTTGCCAGCGATGCCTGAACATCGCCCGCGGTGATATCCATACCCAATGCAGTCAATGATATCCAGCCTTCATCCATCACAGCACGATCACTTCCCGGCAGGGTTTCATCTCGTGCCATCAACGGCCCCAGGCGATAGCTGTTCGGCACACTGCCTTCGATCACCTGATCACCAAACTTGTGCTGATCAAGACTGGCAGGCTTGATCCCGCGCACATCCGCGCCAGCCAGGGGCGGAAAGTTGACATTCATTACCGTGCGTCTGGGAATACCGATATCAAGAATATGCTGAACAACGCGCACCCCATGCGCAATCGCAGCATCGAAATCCTGCCGGTCGGTACCGCCATTTCTTTGCGACAGGGCAATGGCGGGCACACCCATCAACGCGCCCTCCATGGCCGCAGCAATGGTACCGGAATACAGCACATCATCGGCGACATTCATGCCAGCATTGATACCCGACAGCACCAGATCGGGGCCACGATCCATCACCTTGCCCATACCCATGATCACGCAGTCGCTCGGCGTTCCCGAACAGGCGAACCGATTGTCACCATGTGGTTCGATGATCACATCCTTGCGAAGGCTGATAGCACGCGACATGCCCGACCGGTTTTCCATCGGCGCGATAACCCAGATATCATCGCTGAAAGCGCTGGCGATCTCTTCAAGGATATGGATACCAACCGCATCAATACCGTCATCATTACTGATCAGGATACGGCCGATTCGGGTTGATNCACCTTGAGACAGTGACGAAGTTNACATGAGACCTACTCNCTAAAAAATCAAAAAAATACCGNCAGCCTTGCAGGCTNGCCGGNCGGCCTCAGGCCGGGGTGATTTCACTGCACCCCATATANCCGTGCAGGGCTTCGGGAAGCCGGACTGACCCGTCTTCCTGCTGTCCATTTTCCAGCACGGCAATCATTGTCCGGCCGACAGCAAGACCCGATCCGTTCAAAGTGTGAACGAATTGTGTGTTGCCATCAGCATCACGAAAGCGGGCTTTCATGCGACGCGCCTGAAACGGGCCACAGTTCGAACAGGAAGAAATTTCGCGATACATGCCGCGCCCCTCATCCTGGCCGGGCAGCCAAACCTCGATGTCATAGGTTTTACGCGCACCAAAACCGGTATCACCACTGCACAGCATCATCACACGGTAAGGCAGTCCCAGACGTTGCAGCACCTCTTCGGCGCAGGCGGTCATGCGTTCATGCTCGGCATCGGACTCATCGGGATGCGTCACGCTCACCAGCTCCACCTTGGAAAATTGATGCTGGCGGATCATGCCGCGCGTATCGCGGCCAGCGGCCCCTGCCTCGGAACGAAAACACGGGGTATGGGCGGCAAAACGCATCGGCAGGCTGTCAGCCGGCCAGATTTCATCCGATGCGGTATTGGTCAACGGCACCTCGGCAGTCGGAATCAGCCATTTTTCATCGGCACGAAACAGATCCTCACCGAATTTCGGCAGCTGACCGGTACCTGTCATGGCAGAGGAATTCACCAGAAATGGCGGCAGCATCTCCTCATAACCGAATTCACCAGTGTGGATATCCAGCATGAAGGCAGCAAGTGCGCGCTCCAGCCTGGCAAGTTTGCCACGAAGCAAAACAAACCGCGCGCCCGACATCTTGGCGGCAGTGGCAAAGTCCATCTGGCCCAGCGCCTCGCCAAGGGCAACATGATCCTTTGGTGTAAATGCGAAACTGGCAGGTGTTCCAACGCTGCGCAGCAGCGCATTGTCATCTTCATCACTGCCATCCGGCACCGCATCATCAAGGATGTTCGGCAGCTCCATCAAATGCGTATCCAGCGCACTGGCAAGGCTGCTCTCCTCCGCCTCCAATTCAGGCATCCGCGCCTTGATTTCATTCACTTCGGCGATCAGATCATCGGCGTCCTCACCTTTTGACTTGCGCGCGCCGATTTCTTTGGACGCAACATTGCGTCGTGATTGCAGCTCCTGAAGCTGGCCCTGAATGGTGCGTCTTGCACTGTCTGTTTCCAGGATATTTGATGACAGAGCAGACAGGCCGCGGCGCACCATGGCGGCGTCAAAATCAACGGGGTTTTCACGAATATAGCGGATGTCATGCATCGTAACGTCTCGTCATTCAAACAGGGGCGGACCGCGGCAATGCGCAGCGTCGGTCAGTCAATACCTTATTCAGCCGGCGACAGCCAGCCTCATGATTCGTCGATATCCTTTGGTGCGATCATCCGCGCACCGATAATTGAAATTTCGTAGAGCGCAATGATTGGAAGTGCCAGCAACAGCTGCGAGACCACATCAGGCGGGGTCAGAATGGCAGCCGCAACAAAGGCAATGACAATCGCCACCTTGCGCTTTTCCGCCAATGTTTCGGGTGCCATCAGGCCAGCCCGTACCAGCAACAGCAGAACGACCGGCAATTCAAACGCCAACCCGAATGCAAAAATCAGGCGCATGATAAGCGACAGATACTCTGAAATGCGTGGCTCAATCTCGATGGCCAGCGCGCCGTCGCCAGCCGCCGTTTCAAAACCGATGAAGAAATTCCAGGCCAGTGGAGTCACGATGTAATAGACCATCGATGCGCCCAGAACAAACAGCACAGGTGTTGCAAGCAGAAACGGCAGNAACGCCCGCTTTTCGTTGCGGTACAACGCTGGCGCAATNAACTTCCATAGCTGGATGCTGATAATGGGAAAGGACACGCAAAGCGCAGTAAAGAAGCCGACCTTGATCTGTGTGAAAAAGCCTTCATGCAGCGCCGTGAAGATCATCCGGCCGCCACCTTTTTCTTCAAGGACATCGGCAAGCGGNGCCTGAAGAAAGATAAAGACATGGCTGGCGATGCTGTTGTTCACCCCGCCGCCGGGCATCGGTGCCACACACAAGAGGAACAACACCACAAAGGCCAGCAAGGCGACGCCAAGCCTGTTTCGCAGTTCGGTCAGATGCGCAATCAGCGACATCTGGCCCCCTTCGGCTTTCTCGCCAGCTGTGGTTTCAGTATCTTCGCTCATGACGTGTCAGCCTTGGTATCGGCTGATGNTTCAGAAGCNTTGTTTCCCGCAGNTTTTGNAGGTTTTTCTGTCTCATGTGCCGGCGTTTCAGCAGTGGCATCCGCAAGGTCCTGACCAGAGTTCTGCGCCATGTCCTTGATCATCTGGACCTCATCCGCAACACCATCTGACTGGATGACGTCNCGCGCATCCTTGACCGATGCACTGATATCGCCATCCGGATCTATGGCCTGTGCAATGCCGTCCAGATCACCGGCGCGCGCTTTTTCCATTGCGGCCTTGATCTCTGACACTTCGGCATCNACGGCAATCTTGTTCATGCCTTCACTGAATTCACGGGCNACCGTACGCATCTGGCGCGTCAGCTTGGTAAANCTGCGCAGCATTGCAGGAAGTTCCTTCGGCCCGACTACCATTACGAGCACGAAGGCAACAATCAGAAATTCCCAGCCACCGATGTCCAGCATCAGAGAATCCTACTTAGCTTTTTTTGGCAGCTTTTTTCTTGGCAGCTTTCTTCTTGGCGGCCTTTTTCTTGGCCGGTGCCTTCTTTGCTGGTGCCTTCTTGCGCGTTGTCGCNTTCTTGGCAGCAGCCGGCTTTGCAGATGCAGGCGTCTCTTCGATCACCTCTACCTCATCCTCGGCGGCANCACCTTCATTTTCGTCGCCTTTCAAGCCTGTCTTGAAACTGCGAAGTCCCTTGCCNAAGTCGCCCATGATCGACGAAATCTTGCCACGTCCGCCAAAAAGCAGAAGGACGACAGCCAGAACGACAAGCCAGTGCATGATGCTGAACGTACCCATTATATTTCCTCTGAATTAGATTGCCGCTGCGTTGTGTTTAATGCCGCGGTGAATANCAGCCCGAATATAGACAGGCTGCAAGCGTTGAACAAGCAATCGTTATAGAAGTTCCAATTATCACCGCAGACATTTACGAAGCAGTGACAGGAAAAACAAAAGCCTGGCTGGGATCTACAGTAATCCGGACCCGGCTTCCGCTCTCCAGCGAATTCAGCCCCGGTACCCGCGCATGAAGATGCAGCTCGTCAGTGCCGGTCGGAACTGACAGATGAATCAGCGACGCNCGCCCCAACAANCGCGCCTCCATGACNTCGGCATTCGCCCCTGCGCTGTCAGGCTCTATATTCAGCGCCTCATGGCGAATGACTATCTGTACCNCCTGACCATCATCGCACCCTTCAGGCGCTGCAAAATCGCCCAGCACTGTCTGAATCTGACCGTTGACGACAACCCCGTCAAACTGGTTCACCTCNCCAAAGAATTCAGCCACAAACGCGCTGTTGGGCTGACAATAGAGATTGACGGGCCGNCCGGTCTGCTGCACTTCACCGTCACGCAGCACGACAATGTTATCGGACATGAACATCGCCTCCTCGGCATCATGCGTCACCATCAGTGCTGCTGTCTGCGATGCTTTCAGAACATGCAGCATCTGGTCGCGAATGCGTTCCCGCAGACGGCTGTCGAGGCCGGCATATGGTTCATCAAGCAGGATCACCGACGGATTCGGTGCCAGCGCCCGCGCCAATGCAACACGCTGCTGCTGACCGCCGGACAATTCATGCGGATAGGAATCGGCCAACGCTTCCAGATCGGTTTCAGCCAGCACATCAAGGCCGCGGCGGGTTGCCAAACTGCCCTTTTGCTGCAATCCGAACACCACATTTTCCAGCACGCTCAGATGCGGAAACAGCGCATAATCCTGAAACATATAGCCGACGCCGCGGTCTTCAGCTGCAACAACATGACTGGCATCTGACAGCAATTTGCCATCAAGCCAGATTTCGCCACCGCGGGGACGCTCAAGGCCAGCCGCCAGCCGCAGCATCGTTGTCTTGCCACATCCTGACGGACCAAGCAGGGTTACAACCTCGCCACGATGGACCGAAAAGCTGACATCATCGACCGAAAGTTTGCCGTTATAGGCATGCACAACNTTACGAAAATCAAGCATCAGGGACGCCATCCTCGTCCAGATCAGCATCAAGCCCGGCTTCCATCAACGCNTCTTCCAGCAAATCGGTGTCCATGCCAAGCGCATCATCTGCNTCATCCCGGTCTTCTTCATCCCGGTCTTCTTCATCATCACTGTCCACGCGGTCCATCAGCCCGCCAATCACCTGCCCCTTGCGCAACAGGCCGGATGCCTTCAGATCATCAAGGCCGGGCAAATCAGCCAGATCGGACAGACCGAAATGGTCGAGAAACGCCGGACTGGTACCCCAGGTCAGCGGCCGTCCGGGGGTGCGCCGCCGTCCACGCGGCTTTATCCAGCCAAGTTCCAGCAAAATATCGATCGTGCCACGCGACAGGCTGATCCCTCTGATTTCTTCAATTTCNGCGCGTGTAATCGGCTGGTGGTAGGCAATAATTGCCAGAACTTCCAGTGCCGCGCGTGACAGGGGGCGTTCAACCTCTTTGCGGGTGTTCAGATGCGCCGCNACTTCGGCACGTGTGCGAAAGGCCCAGCTGTCGCNGACCTGACACANTTCAATGCCGCTTGTCTCGTCAAAGCGCTTGTGGATCATCGTTATCAACGGGGCCAGTTCCATATCATCGGGAAGATGATTGCGAAGATCATTTTCGCGGATCGGCTTTTCCGACGCGAAAATAACCGCCTCAATGGTCGCGGCCCATGTTGCAAGAGAGTCATTGTTGGCCGTCATGACTGATCCTTCGTCCGCAGAAAAATAGGTGCAAACCGCGTATCCTGGCGCAGACGCAGCACGCCTTCCTTGGCCAGTTCCAGTGAAGCAACAAAATGCGACGCCGTTGCCGAGCGGCGATCAAGCGGTGTCTTCAGATTGTCGGGCAGGAAACTTTCCAGCACCGTCCATTCCGGCACCGATCCGACAAGCCGGCGCAACCGCGCGGCCGCTTCCTGAACCGAAAACAGGCGGGTGGCAGCAATGGTCAGCGTTCGGTTTTCAAGACCGGACTGGATAGACCCATAGCAGGCCAGCAGGTCATAAAGTGATGCTGTCCAGATTGGGTCGCTGATGCTTTCAAACCGTTCGCCCTGCCCGCGTACAAAGCGCTGTTGACCAAGACGTGGCAAGGAGGTCANCCGCTTGGCCGCCTGCTGCATCGATTCAAGACGGACCAGCTGATATTTCAGCGCATCGGTCATATCAATGACTTCATCCGCCTCTTCGGGTTCGGGTTCAGGCAGCAACAGTCGCGATTTCAGATAGGCCAGCCACGCCGCAATCACCAGATAATCTGCCGCGACCTCCATATCCAGCTGGCGGGCATTCTCGATGAATTCCAGATATTGTTCAGCCAGNGGCAGAATGGCGATTTTCGACAGATCAACCTTCTGTTCGCGCGCCAGTGCCAGCAACAGGTCAATCGGCCCTTCAAACCCGTCCAGATTGACGAACAATGACAATTGTTCTGGCGCAGCGGCAGGGCGAACATCCTCTTCAAAACTGTCGGTTTCTATCTTGGACATCACTTNAACCTATTCAGACAGCACATTGAATTTACGCAATATACAGTCTTGCCCTGCCCGTTTCAAATTGGCGCACAGATTATCAGCATCAGCGCGCGGCAATGGCTCGCTTACCACCCGCCAGAAGACACCGTTCTCGCCTGTATCAATCTTCATTGTGCCAAGCGTGGCACCATTCAGACGGCTGGCATGTTTCTGGCTCATCAAACCGGCTTGCTCAACTGCCTTGCCGGCATCACGAAAAGCGGCCAGCTGGACGATATAAAACGGTTCATCATCGCTGGGAACAACCCGCGGTGCGGTGGCGGCATTGGGTTTCGGCGTCGGCATTGCCGCATCGCTGGCAGCCGGCTCTGCATCGTTGCTGGCGTTTTCCACATCACGTGATGCAGTGCTGTCCGCATCGCTTTCCGGTGCATCCTTTATATCTCCAGCCTGCTCTTCAGACTGATTTTCGGTCGGATCAGGCCCCGCCGTGTTCGTGTTCCTGTCTTTCGTATCGGCCTCTGCATCACCGTCTATGTCAGCAGCCTTGTCGGCTTCATCACCAGTCTGCACGGGTGTCGGCTCGCCTGCTGTTTCGGCAGGCGTGTCATCAGCGACCGGCGTTGGCGGCATTTCGGGAACAGCATCTGGCGGCCGCAGCCGTTCCGGCGCGTCCTTCTGCGGCAATACATTGTTCAGCATGCCCATAACGGTCGTGTCCTGATGCGGAATATCCATACCACCCGCATCCTTTGGCTTTTCCTTGAAAGGTCCCGGATCCGCCTTGATTACAACCACATCAGCAGCCGGGTTCCGCAGAAATTGCGGTGCCATCACGACGATGGCTGCCACAACAACAAGCGCAGCAAGGCTGCCTGCCAACAGCTTCAGCCAGAGTGGATTTTTATGCTGTGCACCTTCGCGCGGCATGTGACCTACATCTCCTCGCGTGCCTGAATAGACAGAACACCAAGGCCCGATCTAATCACCAAAGCTGTCGCCTTGACAAGGCACAGCCGCGCCGCAGTCAGGCCGGCATCATCATCTCGGATAAAGCGCAATTCCGGGGCTTCGCGCCCGGCAGTCCACAAGGCATGAAACGATGCTGCCAGATCCATCAGATAAAAGGCCACGCGGTGTGGCTCATGCGACTGGGCAGCAGACACAACAAGACGCGGCCAGCTTGCCAATGCCTTTATGACTGCCATTTCAGCAGGCGCTGTCAACAGGTCCAGCGCCGCATCGCCCGCGCCGGTTACATCCTCAACATTAATGCCCGGCTGGCGCAGCACCGAACAGGCACGTGCATGCGCGTATTGTACATAAAACACCGGATTGTCCCGCGACTGTTCGGTCACCTT
>NYTO01000012.1 GCA_002683535.1 SAR116 cluster bacterium | reverse complement strand
TTCGTCTTTAAGCAACGATCGAAGCCTCTCCAAACCACTATTCACAGCGTCTGGGGAACTGAAATCAATAATGAAATGATCCTGATTTTTCTGTGTAAATGGACAGAGATCTGGAACTTCTGTCCTTGCACAAGTAATTACGCGCCAACCGTTCTGCGAAAATAACTTTGCTGTTGCATGGCCAATACCTCGGCTCGCACCTGTCAAAACCACTGTTTGCATCATGACTTATCACCCTTTTGACGTTTTAAAGTCAAATTAGGCTCTTGATAAACCTCATTATGAAATGAACGCAGGGCATCCTGAAAACACGACAAACTACAACTTTTCAATGGAAAAAATGGAACGCCACAAAGCCGACAGAATCTTTTAGTTTCTGAAGCATCAGAGTGGCTTACTTTATCCGTAGGCAGAAATACAGCGTTAGAGGACTTTACAAGCGCTTTGAGGGATTTTGTTCTCTGTTTGTCGTAGAATTTTAAACTTGCACCAGCCTTTCCAACAAATTGATTGAGTTTGGAATTGGACTTTGTATTGCCTCCAACATAAAGGAATGTCAGCCCCTCTACAGATAACTGACAATCGAGAGATCTTCTGTTGATCGTATCACTATGTTTTGCTTTGTAATTTTCGTATTCGTTGATTTGTTTTTTTAACGCCTCTATTTCCGTGTCACGTAATCTGATTATTTGTACTGCCGCGGCTAGTTCTCTTTTAGTGTTACACAGTCTCTCTTTAANTGTNCCATTCATGCTTTCTAGCTTTTTGGCTCTCTGCGTAAGTTTGTTCTCAAGACTATTGTTGTTCACAGTATTCTTTGAAATATGAGTGCTGCTAGCCTGCTGAAGCTTCATTGTGGCGTTAGAATTTTGTTCAATTTGACGGTTAAGTTCGGCTTCCTTTTTTGCTAGGCGAGTTAATGCATAATTGTTTTTTGTAATTAATTTCTCAAGCTCACGCTCTTTTCGCACTACCTGCTGTATGTATTCAACGTTATTGCCACCGTTGATATGNGAAAGCATGTGTACATCCGAAAAAATANGTATCAACCCGTCGGGGTCTAGGGCGGGATGGGTTACTGCCGCCCAGTAACCAGCTGGTATAACTCCCACATCTCTGCAATCTCGCCATAAGCTAAGAATTTTAGGGGGATTGCTGGCTTCCTTAAATCTGCGGATCATNCCCTCAAATTTTTGATTAAGAAAGCGATCAACATGAATTGAGATCATATTCTTCGAACCAGCTTCCCGGACGATGAATGTGTGAATGGTGGCATCTAATTGGGAGGGGTCATCACNGACTGCCCCAAATTTTCTGCCGANCTTTCTAGCCTCTTCCAGTGTCAAACANGTTCCAATTATTGAACATTGAAAATTATGTGGAAGTTCCCAGAGTTTTTTACGAGCGTTGTTTAAAGGTCTCATGTGGCACGTTTCTCAATGTGTGAACTTTACTTGATAATATTAATGAGAATGAGAATCATTATCAATTTAAATTTATTTCTAGGTGAGCTTCTGTTTGCAAATGCAAGATCTTGCTCTTTTGCTTGCCAGCAAAAAGCCCCGACAATCGATGGATGGATAAAGTCGGACGCGCGCTGCCTGCGACAATCTGGAACCAGCTTTCGCCAAATCTGGTCCTAATGCTAATTGGCATGGCCTGCGATTGATAGTATTCACTANGACGGANGACTGGCGGCATTCTGCCGATTTGCTTCGCGTGGCCGCCAATCAGCACAGATTTATTCGAACAAAGACTTATGAGGGGTGACGCATCATGAAAATGACAACGGAAGAAGCATTTGTNAAAGTNCTGCAGATGCACGGTATCGAGAANGCATTNGGCATTATTGGATCTGCNATGATGCCGATTTCGGATTTGTTTCCGCGNGCNGGCATCACCTTCTGGGANGCNGCGCATGAATGCAATGCCGGCATGATGGCTGACGGCTTCACCCGCGCCACNGGCCAGATGTCGATGATGGTGGCGCAGAACGGNCCGGGNATCACCAATTTNGTGACGCCGGTCAAGACCGCCTATTGGAACCATACCCCGCTGTTGCTGGTCACACCGCAGGCGGCAAACAAGACCATCGGTCAGGGCGGATTTCAAGAAGTCGAACAGATGGCGCTGTTCAAGGATATGGTCGCCTACCAGGAAGAGGTGCGCGACCCAGCCCGTATTGCCGAAACGCTGAACCGGGTGATCCTACAGGCCAAGCGCGCCTCGGCCCCGGCACAGATCAACGTGCCACGTGATTTCTGGACACAGGTTATCGATATTGAACTTCCCGCGATTGTTGAATTCGAACGCCCGTCAGGCGGTGATGATGCGCTGAATGCCGCGGCAAAAATGTTGTCCGAAGCCGCATTCCCGGTCATCCTAAATGGTGCCGGTGTTGTGATTGGTGGTGCCATCGGCAGTTCCATGGCGCTGGCAGAACGGCTGGATGCGCCAGTGTGTTGCGGCTATCAGCACAATGATGCCTTTCCAGGATCACACCCGCTGTTTGCTGGGCCGCTTGGCTATAACGGATCAAAGGCAGGCATGGAGCTGATTGCCAAGGCCGATGTCGTGCTGGCCCTTGGCACACGTCTGAACCCGTTCTCGACCCTGCCCGGCTACGGCATGGATTACTGGCCAAAAGACGCAAAGATCATTCAGGTCGACATCAACCCCGACCGTATCGGCCTGACCAAGCCGGTCACCGTGGGCATTATCGGTGATGCGAACAAGGTTGCCACCGGCATTCTTGACAGGCTGGCACCGTCCGCCGGTGATACNGGCCGCGACGCCCGCAAGGAAACCATCGCCACNACCAAATCGGCCTGGGCGCAGGAACTGACCTCGCTGGATCATGAGGATGATGATCCCGGCACAACATGGAACGAGCGCGCGCGCAACCGCGAGCCGCAAAAGATGTCACCACGCAAGGCATGGCGCGCCATCCAGAGCGCCTTGCCGAAAGAGGCGATCATCTCGTCCGATATCGGCAACAACTGTGCCATCGGCAACGCCTATCCAACCTTCGAGGAAGGCCGCAAATATCTGGCCCCTGGCCTNTTCGGGCCGTGCGGCTATGGTCTGCCGTCAATCATGGGCGCAAAAATNGGCCGCCCANATGTGCCGGTTGTCGGCTTTGCCGGTGATGGTGCCTTCGGTATCTCGATGAACGAGATGTCGGCGATCGGCCGCAATGAATGGCCNCCGATTACCATGATCATTTTCCGCAACTATCAGTGGGGCGCGGAAAAGCGCAACACCACCCTGTGGTATGATGACAATTTCGTGGGCACAGAGCTTGACGACAAGGTCTCATATTCTGCGATTGCCAAGGCATGCGGCCTTGAAGGTGTCGCCGTGTTTGGGCAGGACGAGCTGACCGATGCGCTGGACAAGGCGATCAATGCCCAGATGAAGGAAGGCAAGACNACCTTTATCGAGGTGATGCTCAACCAGGAGCTTGGTGAGCCGTTCCGCCGCGACGCAATGAAGGCGCCGGTGGCCGTTGCAGGCATCGACCCTGCAGATATGCGCCGCCAGCAGATGGNNTCATAAGCGTCATACACTGAAAACCAAATCAAACAGAAACGCCCCTGCAATTACGGTGGGGGCGTTTTTCATGCGTGAGAAATCACTCAACCTTACCAATTTTTCACTGCGCCTTAGATAGCTTGGGGGAATGATGTTCTCCCNCACATCCGGACANACGCCTTAAGATGCCTTACCAGCAATTATCAGGATTGTGGTGACTAGCCTCTGGCACACTATGGTGTCAGCACGGTGCATCCGGTTGTCTGGCGGGCGGCCAGTGCCGTATGCGCGNCGGCCACATCCTCCAGCGCGAATGTCTGGTTGATGCTGACATTCAGCGTACCATCCATCACCAGCGCAAACAGATCCGCGCATGCCTTCTGAAGCCAGACACCATCGGCAACNAAATGGAACAGGCTTGGCCGTGTAAGATNCAGCGATCCCACTGCCAGATCACCGATTTTGAAGTCGGTATAGGGGCCTGATGCCTGACCGAAATTGACAATCGTGCCGTGCCGGCGGGTCACCGCCAGCGATGTGGCCATGGTATCCTGACCAACCGAATCATAGGCACAATGCACACCGGCATCACCGGTCAGCCGCATCACCTCTGCCGCCACATCGNCGCTGTTGTAATCGATCACATGGTCATAGCCATTGGCCGCCGCCAGCGCACATTTCTGCGCCCCGCCCGCAGTGCCGATGACCGTCGCNCCAAGGGATTTCAGCCACTGCCCTGCCAGCAGGCCAACCCCGCCGGCCGCCGCATGAAACAGCACCATATCACCAGACTTCACGGCATAGCTGTCACGCAGCAGATAGGCGACCGTCAGCCCCTTCAGCATGATGGCAGCGCCCACCTCAAAGGAAATNGCATCAGGAAGCCGGACGACAAGATCAGCCTTGATGGCCCGATGTGTGGCATAGGCCCCGTTCGGGATGGTGTAGGCAACACGGTCGCCAACCGCCAGCGCGGTCACCCCCTCGCCAACCGCCTCGATCACGCCGGCCGCCTCGCTGCCAAGGATCAGATCGCGCTCGACCGGCCAGGGATAGGCACCGGTGCGGATATAGATATCGATGAAATTGATGCCTATAGCCACATGCCGGATCACCACCTCGCCAGCGGCCGGCGCCGGCATGTCGATATCGATCTTGTGAATTACCTCTGGTCCGCCTGCTGCGCGCGCTGCCATTGCATATGCCATCTGCCTGTTCTCCTGCTCTGCCTTTTGTACTGNCGGCCCATGGCCGCAATTCGTCCACCGCAATTTGGGCATGGGTAAAGGTTTGTCTATGGGAAAGATATGGGAGTCGTGCTATCGCTTTTCCATAACATGACAGANAACGCATTATCCGCAGACNGGAATTCCAGATGACCACATCTCCATCCACACCCGCCACCTCATCCAACNGCCCGGCTGCCGGGCCGAATGGGACCAGCGATACCGCGCTTGACCGCGCGCAGGCGGTGGCGCGCGATGCTGCTGACCCGCTGGCTGGTTACCGGTCGCGATTTTCGATGCCTGACGGTGTTATCTATCTTGATGGCAACTCGCTGGGGCCCCTGCCAAATGGTGTTGCAGAACGGGTGGCGCGCGCCGTGACCGAGGAATGGGGCAACGGCCTTATTCGCAGCTGGAATAATGCCGGATGGGTTGATCTGCCCGCCGGGGCAGGTGCCAAGATCGCCCGCCTGATNGGGGCTGNNCCTGACAATGTGATGGTGACAGACAGCACATCAGTCAATCTNTTCAAGGTNGTGTCGGCGGCGCTGGCGCTGCGCCCNGACCGGCAGGTGATCCTGACCGAAACCCGCAATTTTCCNACGGACAATTACATCGCCGAAGGGGTGATCAGACAGTGNGGTGANCGCCACCGTCTTGTGCATGTGAATGACGCCGCCGAACTGACAGACNCGCTTGATGAAAGCGTGGCTTTGTTGATGCTGACCCATGTCAGCTATCGCACGGGGGCCATGCATGACATGAAAGCCCTGACAAAGGCCGCGCATGATGTGGGGGCGCTGGTTATCTGGGATCTGGCGCATTCNGCTGGNGCGCTGCCGGTTGANCTTGCCGGATGCGATGCCGANTTCGCCGTTGGTTGTGGCTACAAATATCTGAANGGGGGNCCCGGNGCNCCGTCCTTTGTCTATGTCGCGCCGCAGCATCTTGGCGGATTCCGTCAGCCGCTGACCGGCTGGTTTGCGCATAAGGACCCGTTTGCCTTTGCGCCGCATTATGAACCTGCCACCGATATCACGCAGTTTCTGTGCGGCACCTCGCCGGTGCTCAGCCTTGTTGCACTTGATGCCGCGCTTGATGTCTGGGCCGATGTCGATATGGATGCGCTGCGCAGCAAGTCATCTGCGCTGTGTGACTATTTCATTCATCTGGTTGAGGCGCGTTGCGGNGGGCATGGATTGACGCTGNTCACCCCGCGCGATGCGGCGGTGCGCGGCTCACAGGTATCCTTCACGCATGAAACGGGCGGCTATGCCATGATCAGCGCGCTGATCGCCGACGGGGTCATTGGTGACTTCCGCGCGCCTGATATTCTGCGCTTCGGCTTTACGCCCCTTTATACAAGATTTGTTGATGTTTGGGATGCGGTGGACCGGCTGGCCACCATTCTTGCCGAACGGCGCTGGGACACACCGGCNTTTCACACACGCAAAACCGTAACCTGATGTCCGGACAGAAGACACGNCCGACGGCCCTTGACTGGGGCCTGCTTGGCCTGCTTGGCCTGATCTGGGGCGGNGCCTTTCTGGGTGTCGAGATGGGGCTGGACAGCNTGGCCCCGCTNTGGGTATCGACCGGCCGCATTGTGCTTGCCGCGGTTGTGTTGACGGCCATCACCTTTATATGGGGCGACGGGCTGCCGGGATTTGACACGCCGCTGCAACGCCGCATCTGGCTTCATTGCTTCGGCATGGGCATGTTCACCAATGCCATTCCNTTCAGCCTGCTGGCGTGGGGCCAGCAGATTGTCAGTTCGGGTTTTGCGGGCATCACAATGGCGGTGGTGCCGCTGCTGGTGTTGCCGCTCAGCCATTTCCTGATCCCGGGCGAACGCCTGACNCCGGCGCGNCTTGTCGGCTTTCTGATCGGNTTTGCCGGTGTGGTTCTGCTGATTGGTGGTGACCGGCTGTTTTCGGATATGGCGGTTGGCGACGGCGCTGTACTTGGTGCGCAGATGGCCTGTGTCGCGGCAAGTTGCTGTTACGCCTGCGGATCAATCATCACCCGCCTGTGCCCGCCCGTCAGCACCATGTCCTTTGCCGCAGCGGGATTGATCTGCGCATCGCTCGTGCTGTTGCCATTGGCACTGTATGTCGAGGGGCCNCCTGANGCGATCAGCGCACGCGCGGCCGGCGGTGTGCTGTATCTGGCCCTGCTGCCGACAGGCGCTGCAACGATCATGCTGACGGTACTGATCCGGCGCGCCGGACCNCCCTTTTTGTCGCTGGTGAATTANCAGGTGCCTGTCTGGGCTGTCCTGATTGGCGTTGTCATTCTTGCCGAGGCCCTGCCCGGACATTTCATCACGGCGCTTGCGATTATTCTGGGCGGCGTTGCGATTTCGCAGTTTGTTGGCAGGGCACGAGCCCGGGCCTGACACAGATCATACAGCGTCGAAATCAACACTGATGCGCGGCGTTNTCGGGCGGGCCTGACATGACAGGATAAACCCNCTTTCAATCTCCCACGTCTCCAGCGAGAAATTGGCATCCATCTCGACCTTGCCTTCCACCAGCTTGCAACGGCATGTACAGCACATGCCGGCCTCGCATGAAAACGGCAGTTCCAGACCGGCATCACGCGCCGCACCAAGTACTGTCTGCGTGGCCGGGTCCATCTGATAGTGCCGGTTGACACCATCCACACGGATATCAACCCCCACATCGCCAGCCGCGGTGCCCTGTTCGGGTGACGCTGCCACAACAGCAGGCGGCACCCCGTCGCGGCGCGGTGCCGGTGTAAATCGCTCAAAGAAAATATGTGCAGCGGGCATGCCGGACTGCACCAGCGCATCACGGCAGTCACTGATCATGCTGTCAGGCCCGCACAGGAATGCCGCGGACAGGCTGGCCGGACTGATCAGCCCGGCATCGACAAGACTGGTGATCTTGGCACCATCAACGCGGCCATTCAGCACATCGACATCCCGCGCCTCACGCGACAGCACATGCACCAGCCGCAGCCTGTCCAGATACCGGTCCTTCATATCCTCGACCAGATCGCGGAACATGATCGAGGCTGTGTTGCGATTGCCATATACCAGCGTCACCTGCGCCGACCGGCTGGCGGCAAGGGCTGTGCTGGCGATTGACAGGATCGGGGTGATACCGGACCCCGCAGCCAGCAGCAGAATATGATCATCGGCACTGGTGCCGGGGGCGTTGCTGTCATATGTAAAGCGCCCTTGCGGCGTCATCACCTCAACCGCATCACCAACGGCAAAACCGGTCATCGCAAGGCTGGAAAAGACACCGCCATCAACGCGCTTGATACCGACACCAATGCCCGCATCCCCGGGCGCGGTACAGATCGAATAGGGGCGGCGCGTCTCGACGCCGTCAATATCGGTCTTCAGGGTCAGATACTGGCCCGGCAGAAAGGCATAATCNTCTGCAAGGTTTGGCGGCACGGCAAATCGCAGCGCGACCGCGAAATCATCGAACCGTTCGATGTCACTGATTGTCAAACTGTGGAAACGAGGCGGCATTGCAAATATTCACTATTGTCAGGTTGGGGCCTTACAGGCATTTGAAATAGTCAAAAGGCTCATGGCAACTGGCGCATTGATATTGGGCCTTGCAGGCGGTGGCACCAAAGGCCGAAATCTGGGCGGTATCATGGCTGTCACAGCGCGGACAGGGCACAACAGGCTGGCTGAAATACTGCGCGGCCCCGCTGTCGTCATCACCTCGGGCCAGCGGCGGGGCAATGCCGGCCTCCTTCAGCCTGGCGCGACCTTCCGGCNTGATCCAGTCAGTCGTCCAGGCTGGTGACAGCACGCGCCGCACCTGTGCCGGGTACCCGGCCGCATTGACCGCCGTTTCAATTTCCAGCTCTATCGCAAGCGTGGCAGGACAGGCCGAATAGGTTGGCGTCACATCGATCTCGACCCCGCCGTCACCGGTCCGTATATCGCGCACAATGCCCAGATCGCCGACCGTCACAACCACTAGTTCCGGATCGGGAACAGCTTCGGCGATGGCGCGAATAGCGGCCAGATCCGTTTCAGCGAACATCGTCTGCCCAGTCGCTGTCCCGATTCCTGTCGCTGTCCCGATTCCTGTCGCTGCCCCAGTCTCAGTCCCTGTCCCTGCCATTATCATTGCCATCTTTCCTGCCTACCAGCTTTGCCCGGGATAGGCGCGCTGCATGAATTGCAGTTCAGCAAGCAAGTGCCCCAGATGTTCGGTGTGTCGACCTCTGCGACCGCCGCTATGCGCGAATTCAGGCGCATAGTCAGGCAGCGTCGCCGCGCGGAATGTCTGTGCCACCGTGGTATCAAACTGGCTCTGCACCGCCTTCATATCGGGCAGGATACCCGCCTTCGTCAGCACCATGCTGATGCTGTCAGTCTCAAACAGCTCACCCACATAAGGGGACAACGCATCCAGCGCATCACCCATCCGGCGGGCACTTTCCGGCGTACCGTCACCAAGCCGGATCACCCATTCACCGGCATGCCGAATGTGATAGGCCAGTTCCTTGACAGCCTTTTGCGCATGCGCGGCAAGCTGCTGATCGGCCGAACCGGTCATTTCCTGCCAGAACGGATGCATGAAAGCGGCAAAAAAGAACTGCCGCAGAATGGTGTAGGCAAAATCACCATTCGGCTGTTCGACCATCAGGATATGGCGAAAGGCGGTGCCGTCGCGCAGAAACGCATAATCATCCTCGGTTTTACCGCCACCTTCGATTTCTGCCGCATAGCCATAACACATGCGCGCCGTTCCCAGCAGATCAAGTGCCATGTTCGGCAGTGCCAGATCTTCTTCCAGCATAGGTGCGTGCCCGCACCATTCGCTCAATCTGTGGCCAAGGATCAGATGATCATCACCAAGGCGAATCAGCAGCGCCAGCAGATCATCCTGCTGTGCCTGGCCCCGTGGCCGGGTGGGTGGCTGGGCCACTTCCTGACCGGGCGCAGATACAGCCCTGCCTGCTATGTCACCGGCGGGTGTCATTACATATGCCCCACATCATCGGGAATGTCATAGAAGGATGGATGGCGATAAATTTTGGATGCTGCCGGATCAAAATTCTCGTCACGCTGTGCGGGGTCTGACGCGGTAATGCTGGCCGACGGCACCACCCAGATCGACACCCCTTCACTGCGACGGGTATAGACGTCTCGCGCCGCCTGCAATGCCATCACCTCATCCGCGGCATGGACCGAACCGACATGGCTGTGGGCCAGGCCGGTGCGTGGACGGATGAACACCTCCCACAACGGGATCAATTCACTGTTTGCATCACTCATGCTGGGCCTTCCTGTCGTGCGTTGCGACTTATTCTGCAGCCATGGCGCGGCGTTTTTCGGCGTGNACCAGCGCCGCTTCGCGCACCCAGGCNCCATCATCCCAGGCCTTTTGGCGCGCTTCGACACGTTGCCGGTTCATCGGCCCNTTGCCCTTGACGACACGCCAGAATTCATCCCAGTCAATAGGNCCAAAATCATAGCCTTGCTTGTCTTCATTCCACTTCAGATCGGCATCCGGGACAGTCAGGCCCAGAAATTCGGCCTGCGGGACTGTGGCATCGACAAATTTCTGGCGCAGTTCGTCATTGGTGAACCGTTTGATCTTCCAGCGGGTCGACTGGTCGGTATTCTGGGATTCACTGTCCGGTGGACCAAACATCATCAGCACCGGCTGCCAGAAGCGATCAAGAGATTCCTGCGCCATCGCCTTTTGTTCGGGCGATCCCTGCGCCAGCTTCATGACAATCTCATAGCCCTGACGCTGGTGGAAGCTTTCCTCCTTGCAGATGCGGATCATGGCGCGCGCATAGGGGCCATAGGAACAGCGGCACAGCGGAATCTGGTTCATAATGGCAGCACCGTCGACCAACCAGCCAATCGTGCCGATATCCGCCCANCTGAGCGTCGGATAATTGAAGATCGAAGAATATTTCGCCTTGCCTGTCAGCAGCTCCTCCGTCATTTGTTCGCGACTGACGCCCAGCGTTTCGGCAGCAGAATAAAGGTAAAGCCCATGCCCGCCTTCATCCTGCACCTTGGCCAGCAGCGATGCTTTGCGGCGCAGGCTTGGCGCGCGGGTAATCCAGTTGCCCTCTGGCAGCATGCCGACAATTTCCGAATGCGCGTGCTGGCCGATCTGGCGAACAAGCGTACGGCGATATCCTTCGGGCATCGGATCGTTTGGCTCAATCTTCTGCTCGTCATCAATGCGCGCCTGAAACCGGTCGAGAAATTCCTGGTCCTCGGCCGTGCGCCCGTCAGCGCCAATCAATCCTTGCGAATACATTGCCCCGTTTTCCTTTCACTCAGATCGCCACCATGGTCAGCAATTCGTAGGTCGCCACGATATCGCCATCCTGGTCACGAAGGTCAACATGCCAGCGCACTTCACCATAGTCATCCGTGCGTCGCGTTTTACGTTTCACTGTCAGTGATACGGTAATTTCTGAGCCGGGTGTAACCGGCTTCTGAAAGCTCAGCGCGTTCAGCCCGGTGTTCGCCAGCACCGGCCCGGGGGCCGGCTCGACAAACATGCCGGCAGCAAAGCTCAGCAACAGATAGCCATGCGCGACAATGCCCGGGAAGAACGGATTGGCCGCTGCCGCCTCGGCATCAGTATGCGCATAGAACTGGTCGCCGGTAAAATCGGCAAAAGCCTGAATATCATCAGCACTGACAAGGCGCGGC
>NYTO01000011.1 GCA_002683535.1 SAR116 cluster bacterium | reverse complement strand
TTCTAGTTGCCCTCGGGCTTGTTGCTGTCATCCTTGCATGGGGTGTGCTGACAATGGCACGTGGCGGTGAGTACAATGTCAAAAATTCAAATAGGATCATGCGCTATCGCATTATCTTTCAGGCCATTGCGCTGCTTGTCATCATGGTATTGATCTGGATACGCCAGGGCGCGTAACTGGACAAATATAAAAGCGCAAAATCTCGGCCCACAAACAGGAAACCGCATGGTCAAGCTGAACAAAATCTACACACGCACTGGTGATGGCGGCGATACCAGCCTTGTTGATGGCCGCAGGGTTGCCAAACATTCGCGCCGCCCGGCCGCCTTTGGCGAAGTGGACGAGGCGAATTCGGTGATTGGACTTGCCCGCCTATATACCGCAGATGATGCGGATGAAATGCTGGGCCGCATTCAGAATGATCTATTTGATCTGGGTGCCGATCTGGCCACACCGGAGGGGGATTCGCCAGCGCTGCGCATCACCACCGAACAGGTCACTCGGCTCGAGACCGAGATTGACGATATGAACGGGTCGTTGGAACCTCTTAAATCCTTTATCCTGCCCGGCGGCACCGAGGCGGCTGCATGGCTTCATCTTGCACGTACCGTTGTGCGACGGGCCGAACGACGGATGACCGAACTGGCAACGGAAGAGGCGATGAATGACACGGCCATGAAATATGTCAATCGGCTGTCTGACCATCTTTTCGTGCTGGCCCGCACACTCAACGATGGTGGCAAAACTGATGTTTTATGGCGGCCCGGACAAAATTCAGGCCAGAAATGAACAAGTAATGCGCTGTGGCGGGGGGTATGCCTGTCTCAGCATTCACAGTCCGTTCGGAGGAAGACGACATGAAGGTGCTTGTACCGGTAAAGCGCGTGATTGACTATAACGTCAAGGTGCGTGTGAAAGGTGACAATTCGGGGGTTGAACTTGCCAATGTAAAAATGGCGATGAACCCATTTGATGAAATCGCGGTGGAAGAAGCGCTGCGCCTGAAAGAGGCTGGCGGCGCTGACGAGGTGGTGGCCGTATCAATCGGCCCGGGCCAGAACCAGGAAACCATCCGGACGGCACTGGCGATGGGGGCTGATCGCGGAATCCATATCGAGGCGCCGCACGAAATCGAACCTTTGGCAGTTGCCAAGCTGCTGAAAGAAGTGGTGACGCGCGAAGGTCCGGGTCTGGTGTTTGTTGGCAAGCAGGCCATTGATGATGATTGCAACCAGACCGGCCAGATGCTGGCAGCGCTGCTTGGCTGGGCGCAGGGCACATTTGTGTCAGGTGTCGAAATCAAGGGCGACAAGGCTGCCGTCATCCGCGAGGTTGATGGCGGGCTGGAGCATCTGGAAATCAGCATGCCGGCAGTCGTTACCGTTGACCTGCGCCTGAATGAGCCGCGCTATGCGTCACTGCCNAACATCATGAAGGCCAAGAAAAAGCCGCTTGATTCATTGAGTGCTGACGAGCTGGGTGTTGATATCAGCCCGCGTCTGGCCATTACCCGCGTCGAAGAACCGCCTGCACGTGAAGCCGGTATCAAGGTGTCAGATGTAGGTGAGCTTGTGGACAAACTGAAGAACGAAGCGAAGGTGATATAATCATGAGCATTCTCATTCTTGCAGATCATGACAACGGCCAGCTGGCTGGCGCTACGCTGAACACCGTAACCGCGGCCAGCNAAATCGGCGGCGATANCGACCTNCTTGTCGCTGGNGATGCCAGCGGTGACGTGGCAAAGGCAGCTGCCGCTATNAGCGGTGTATCACGCGTATTGACGGCAGATGCCGACATGTTCGCGCATGGCATTGCNGAGAACATCGCCCCGCTGGTGCAGTCGCTTGCCTCTGGCTACACGCATCTGATGGCACCAGCCACCACAACCGGCAAGAATGTCATGCCGCGCGTTGCTGCCCTTCTGGACGTGATGCAGATTTCCGACATCATCAAGGTGGAAAGTGACAGCTGTTTCCAGCGCCCGATCTATGCTGGCAACGCCATCGCAACCGTCACATCCGATGAGGCTGTCAAGGTCATCACCGTNCGCAGCACCGCATTCGAGGCCGCTGGCGAAGGTGGCAATGCAGCCATTGAACCTGTCGACACCACCGGCGATGCCGGCNTGTCCAGCTATGTGAAATCCGAGCTGTCCAGCTCTGAGCGTCCGGAGCTGACCTCTGCCCCGATCGTCATTTCAGGTGGTCGCGGCATGCAGGATGGTGCGAATTTCGCCATGCTGGAAAANGTCGCTGACAAGCTTGGCGCGGCGGTTGGCGCATCACGCGCGGCAGTCGATGCCGGGTTTGTGCCAAATGATTATCAGGTTGGCCANACTGGCAAGGTTGTGGCGCCTGATCTTTATGTNGCGGTTGGTATCTCTGGTGCGATCCAGCACCTTGCCGGCATGAAGGACAGCAAGGTGATTGTGGCCATCAACAAGGATGAAGAAGCCCCGATTTTCCAGGTGGCTGATTTTGGCCTTGTTGCAGANCTGTTTGATGCNGTTCCGGAACTGGAAGCAAAGCTNGACTGACAGGTGACTGGCCTGGCAGGTGACCGGCCTGACANNTGATCGACTTGTCTGGCCAGCTGCAAAGGCTGTCGGCAGAATGAAAATACGCAAAACATGGTAACAGGGCGGCTTTGGCCGCCCTTTTTTGTGCCTAGCTGTCTGTCAGGATGGTGCGCAGCGTCTGCAACAATTCCGGGTTGTCCCAATCATAGGGGCCAACAAAGGACCAGCTGCTGCGCTGGTCGGCATCTACAAGGATCGTGGTTGGCAGGCCGCGCACGCCCATTTCGCGTGACAGGCTGGCCTTTGGGTCAAATCCCAGCTGCGGCCCTGAAATGCCAAGCGACTCCAGAAACGGCATGACCTTGCTTACGCCGCCCCGGTCAATCGATACCAGCATCACCGTGACACCATCTTCGGCAAGGGCTGACGCTGAGCGCGCCANTGATGGCAGTTCAGCCACGCATGGGGCGCACCATGTCGCCCAGAAATTGATCAGAACCGGCTGGCCCGCCAGTGACGCCAGATCAAAGGCCTGGCCTTTGGCATCGCTTAGCTGGCTGGTCATCGGCACCAGCGCTGCCGGACTTGGCACAATAATTTCACCTGATGTACCAGCTGCCTGTGCCGGGCCTGCCGCCGCCAGCGTCGCTGCAATCCCCATGACGCCGCCAACAAACTGTCGGCGCGAGCAAACGCCCCTTGCCGGTATTTGGGGCTGTAAATTGGCAAAAAGCGGCGTATAAGACATCTAGTTTTCCAATATTGACAAAGTCTGAGAGAGGCGTGTTTGCCCCGGACAATACCGGCAGGATTCACATAAACCACAAAANCNGCAAGGCGGTAAGACTGGCAACAANAAAGGCCGGTGAATGACCGCAGCAATCAGACAAAAAGAATGCCATATGACGGACAAAAAAAACACCCATTCCGGAAATATGACGTCAAGCATCTGGGGCGGCCGCTTTTCCAGCGGTCCCTCGGCGTTGATGCAGGACATTAATGCGTCGATCGATTTCGACAAGCGGATGTTCCGNCAGGACATTGCCGGATCAAGGGCGCATGCCACGATGCTGGCGTCCTGCGGTATCATTTCCGAAGCCGACAGGCAGGCCATTGATGACGGGCTTGACCAGATACTGAACGAAATTGCCAGCGGGGCCTTCACATTTTCGGCCGCCCTTGAAGATATTCACATGAATATCGAATCACGTCTGGCAGAGATTGTCGGCGAGCCTGCGCGCCGCCTGCATACAGCGCGGTCGCGAAATGACCAGGTGGCAACCGATTTCCGTCTGTGGGTGCGCGAGGTCATTGATTCGCTTGATATGGCGCTTGCCGACCTGCAACACACGCTGTGCGCGCGCGCAACAGAACATGCCGACACGCTGATGCCGGGATATACCCATCTGCAAACGGCCCAGCCGGTCACTTTCGGCTTTCACCTGATGGCCTATGTCGAGATGTTTGGCCGTGATCGTGGCCGGCTTGCTGATGCCCGCAAGCGGCTGAATGAATCCCCGCTTGGGGCGGCTGCGCTTGCCGGCACCTCCTTCCCGACCGACCGGCACCTGACCGCAGAATTGCTGGGTTTTGACAGACCATCTGCAAATGCGATGGATGCCGTATCTGACCGCGATTTTGCTGTCGAATTTCTGGCTGCGTCGGCACTGTGCGCCGTGCATATGTCACGTCTTGCCGAGGAAATTGTTATCTGGTGTTCAGACGGGTTCAAGTTCATCAGCCTGTCGGATGCCTTTACCACCGGATCCTCGATCATGCCGCAAAAGCGGAACCCGGACGCTGCCGAACTGGTGCGCGCCAAGCCGGGGCGCATTATCGGATCACTGAACGGGCTGCTGATCGTCCTGAAGGGATTGCCGCTGGCCTATGGCAAAGACATGCAGGAAGACAAGGAAGGTGTGTTTGATGCCGCCGACGCGCTGGCCATTGCCATCGCCGCCACCACCGGCATGGTTGCCGACATGACTGCAAACCCCGCCGCCATGCGGGCAGCCCTTGCCAGCGGCTTTCCGACCGCAACCGATCTTGCCGATTATCTGGTGCGCGATCTGGGCATGCCGTTCCGCGAGGCACATCACGCCAGCGGCGCCATTGTTGCGCTTGCAGCCGAGAAAGGATGCGATCTCGACGGGCTTGATCTTGCAGACATGCAGGCAATCGAGCCACGAATCACATCTGCCGTTCTTGATATTCTGACCTGCGAGGCAGCGGTATCCATGCGGATCAGCTTTGGCGGCACAGCGCCAGATGAGGTGCGCGCCCGCATCGCCGATGCCCGCATTCGCTTTGCACTGGACGGCAACACATCCAACGGAGACATGTCATGACCCGATCCCTGATCGTAACGATGTTGGCACTTGTCATTGCCGCAGGCGGCCTGAGCGCATGTGGCAAGCGTGGTGACCCTTACCGGCCGTCGGAGAGTCCGACGAAGCCGGCAGACGGCTGATCACGGTCGCCGCAGCAATGCCTGCATTCATCAGAAATGCGAACGGAGACTTGTCGGTCAGCGGTGTATCGCTTGCCAATATCGCCGCGCAGTATGGATCGCCCCTCTATGTCTATTCAGGCGACGGTATCCGCGATGACTACCGGCGGTTTGCGGGCGCGGTTGGCCCGGCCGGCGGGCGCGTGCATTTCGCCCTGAAAGCAAATTCGGCCCTTGGTGTGATCGCCCTGCTGGCGCGTGAGGGCGCTGGTGCCGACATCGTATCGGGGGGCGAGCTGGCCCGTGCGCTGGCCGCCGGCATTCCAGCCAGCAAGATCGTTTTTTCCGGTGTCGGCAAGGCCGCCGACGAGATTGCCGCCGCGCTGGATGCGGGCATTGGCCAGATCAATGCCGAAAGTCCGCAGGAGGTCGAGGCCATCAGCCAGATTGCTGCCAGCCGCGGCGTCAAGGCACCCGTTGCACTGCGTGTGAATGTTGACGTTGCACCGCAGACGCATGCGAAGATTTCCACCGGCCAGCGATCAACCAAATTCGGTGTGTCGACCACGCAGAACGAGGCGGCGAGCCTGTATCGGCGGATTGCCACTGACCCGCATATCAGCGCCGCCGGTCTTGCCGTGCATATCGGCTCGCAGATAACCAGCCTCGAGCCGTTTGAACAGGCCTACCGGGCCTTGCTGGACTTTGGCACAGCGTTGCGCGCAGAGGGGCTGGACGTGCCGGTCCTTGATCTGGGTGGAGGGATCGGGGTTGATTACGAGGCTGGCGAGGCCTGCGATTTCACCGGTTACGGGGCGTTGGTGTCGCGTTTGTTTGCCGATAGCGGATTCATCCTTGGATTCGAGCCTGGCAGGTCGATCATGGCCAATAACGGAGTGCTGCTAACCCGCGTCATCTATGTGAAAGAAGGCGACAACAAGCGGTTCATCATTGTCGATGCGGCGATGAATGATCTGCTGCGTCCCACGCTTTATGAAGCGCATCACACCATTCAGACGGTGCAATCACCGGGTCCGGGCATTGGGCCTGCCGATATTGTCGGCCCCGTGTGCGAAACGGGTGATTATCTTGGACAGGGGCGTGATATGCCGGCACTTGGTGCGGGNGATACGCTGGCTGTGTTGTCGGCCGGGGCCTATGGTGCTGTCATGGCCTCCAGCTATAACACCCGTCCGCCAGCAGGTGAATTGCTGGTGATCGACGGGGCATGCCATGTGTTGCGCCGTCAGCGCACCGTANCAGAGCTTCTGGCCGAAGAATCCATTCCGGACTTCTGATCACTGCCGACAAATAACCGGGGTGGGCCGCCTAGCGCGCGACGCNGTCGGCAAGCATAACAACGGTGACAGTTGGCTCGGACACATCATCAATGACAAGCTGGGCAAANAAGCTGNCCGTTGAAGCCGGTCTGATCACCGTCTCGTCAGGGCTGATGACCTGGCGAAGCAAGGCATCGCCTGATTGCGAAGTGACTGAAACTTCCAGCATCGGGGCATGTGCAAAAAAGGCGGCCCGGTTGAACAGCCGGCCCCGAAGACGCAGCGTATCGCCAGCATAGTCAGCCGTAACATCAACAATTTCCANCCGGTCGATCTGCGGCGCAACAGCAAGGCCGACCTGTTCATATAGCGGTATCAACGCTGGCACATAGGCAGTGATTGTTGATCGCTGTGTGATACTGCCAGCCCCTATACCGACAANCAGGATCAAGACAAACAGCGGCAACAGGATTGTACGCACCGCATTGCCCATTTCGCCCGGTGATTCTTCGGGCGTCAACATTGGCAAATGGGCCTGCCAGATATGCGTACAAACCGAACATCTGACAGATTTGCCGCTCTCGCCGATACTGTCACTTGCAACGCGAAATACCGTTTCGCAATTGGGGCAGGTAAGCAACATCTGTTACGTCCGTTCCATACAAGTCAGCCATTATATACAAGTGTGGCGTGTCATTCAGTTCTGCTGATCGTTGCACGAAAGCCCGACGCAGAAAAGGGGCCTTGCCATCCCGGATTTTCCGGATTTCATAAACGAAGTGCCGGTTCCGTGCTATCCTGTATCGAGTTTTGGTTGATTGGGGAAGATGTTCGTACATGTCGCCTGACATGATGAAGGGCATTTTCCGGGTGATGAGAACGCAAAAAACATGACCATGCAGGACGCGTACACGCCACGAAAGAGACTGTCACGCCCAGCTCGCTATGCGATTCTCTATCTGTGCCTTGCAACAGCGATAGTGATATCAGGCCTGCAGCATTTCGTTCTGACCCTGCCAAGCGCATCCGGAAAGCGTCTTCAATACACCGATGGCATTGTGGTGATGACGGGTGGCCAGCAGCGCCTGGCGGACGGGTTGCATCTGCTGACCGAGGGCATCGCCGGCAAGATGCTGATTTCANGCGTTGGTGATGGTGTGAGCCGCGCTGTTCTGGTCCAGCANCTTGGCCTTGATGAGCGACAGGTCAACACCCTGTTCTGCTGTGTCGATCTGGATTTTGCAGCCAAGGATACGCGCGGCAATGCGATTGCNGCCCGCCGCTGGGCGCTGGAAAACAACATGCGGTCGTTGCGGCTGGTTACAGCAAATTATCATATGCCCCGCGCATTGCTGGTATTTGCCAATGAAATGCCGGAATTCGATCTGTACCAGTATCCTGTTGCGCCGGGCGACCTGCGCCTTGAAGGCTGGTGGCACAATCCGGCCATGCTGCGGCTGCTGATGCGGGAATATGCGAAATATCTTGCCGAAACGGTTCGGCTCTGATCCGTCAGCTGTCTGCGGCGCAGCGGTCAGTCCTGGCCCGCATCGATGATGGACCGGCGAATTTCGCGCGTCCGGGTAAACAGCGTTTCCAGCTTGTCCTTTTCACCCCAGCGAATGGCGCGCTGAAGATAGGACAGGTCCTCGGAAAACCGCTGCAGCATTTCAAGCACCGCTTCATCATTGTTGACGAAGACATCGCGCCACATCACCGGATCAGAGGCAGCGATTCGGGTAAAGTCACGAAATCCGGATGCCGAAAACCGGATCACGTCATTTTTCAGCTGTGTCTCCAGATCGACCGCTGTGCTGACAATAGTATAGGCAATCAGATGCGGCAGGTGCGAAGTCAGCGCCAGAACCTTGTCATGATAATCCGCATCCATCCGCTCGGTCACCGACCCAAGACCGGTCAGGAAAGATTCAANCCGCACCACCACGTCATCCGGCACATCGCGTGGCACCAGAATCCAGTACCGCCCGTCAAAAAGATGGGCATGTCCTGCAGCGGGCCCTGAATGCTCGGTGCCGGCAAGCGGATGTGACGGCAACCAGTGAATATCATCGCTGATGACAGGATCGACATCCCGCAAGACAGACCGTTTGGTAGAGCCGGAGTCAGTCAGCACCGCACCGGGCTTCATGGCAGGCACAATAGATGCAGCCAGCGTACCCATCGCACCTACTGGCACGGCCATGATCACAAGATCAGCATCGATAACAGCTTGCTGCGGGTCGGCAACAACCTCGTCGGCAAATCCCAGTTTGCGTGATGTCTCTACAGCATCGGGATCNGCATCGCAGGCGGTTATATGCCCGGCCAGCTTGCCGCGCCGCGCCGCCAATGCAGTTGAGGCACCAATCAGACCAACACCGATAATGGTGATCTTTTCATAGATCACCGTCTGTTCAGGGGTCGCCGTTGTTTCAGAGGTCGCTGTCATCAGGCGCTTTTAGTCTGTCTTTGGCGACGTGGCAATGACGCCGGCAATACGCGCGGGCGCGGCATATCCGGCAAGCGCATCAGCTGGCCGCCCTGAACAGGCCTCGATGCGAGCGGTATCTCCGTCGCCGCAGGCGATCAACGTTGTTTCATGTCTCACCGGATCAGCCTCGGTCCGGCCGATGACATAGCATGGTGGCAGACCATCGCCATCTTCATGCACGGCGGCAAATGGCGTTATCGCAATGATGTGCAGGTCCTGATTCTGCATCAGCCACGCCGCCAGCGCCGCATCTTCAGACACGGGCACAAGCGCATAGGCGGCACCGTCCTGCACCGCCGCGCTGCATGCCGATATCGTGTTGCAGCTGATCAGTGAAAGCTGGCCACCAAAATGCCAGCTGGCCGTCGGCAAGGCACTGTTCAGCACCGCAACACCGACGCTGCGGTCCTGTTGCGCACTGCTGGCTGTCATGATCTGCCGCCAGATATTGCGCGCGATTCCCGCCGGCAGGTCAGGGGCCTTTTCGGCCAGTCTGAGAAACACCTCGGCCTCACGGCCCGGGCGATAGGTCACGCCGCCAGATTTCGCTGTTGCAACAGCCTTTGACAGATCCATACGGCGGCAGATCAGATCGAGCAGCTGATCATCAATCATATCAATAGACGCGCGTATATCTTGCAAATTCTCAACCATCCTGCTGCCACCCTGCTACCTTGTCCGCGCCGATTGACCCCGTATATAGCAGACAGACGCGAACCGGCGCCACAGATGATTGGGCCATGCCCGCGCCGGTATCTGTGCCATGTACCCTTCAGCCATTGAGCCATTGTCAACATCACCGCCACCCGGTAGCCATTTGTGCCACCACAGGGGTTTTTGTCTATCTGGATTGCCGGGCACTGGTGGGACGCGTAGCTGTGGCAAGCGCACCTGCTTTCAACCGCCCGCCAACACGCTGGCGCTGCGTCTTGCCGGAGGGGGCGTAGAGCATCTTTTCCGCCTCGACAAACAGCACGCCGCCAACCCCTGGCGACCAGGTACGCCCTATACGTTCAATCTGCGCCCCAAAACGCAGAACAATGCCCAGCTCGATAGGCGGCATAAACAGCAGCGTGCCGGTGGTGCGCGGGGCAAATCCGTGGGCGTTCAACAAATCACGCAGCTGGCGGCGCGAAAATGGCCGGCCATGCCCAAACGGGGTACGTTCAGCCCGCGCCCACAAGCCTGTACGGTTCGGCACCATCACCATAATGCGCCCCGACCCGTCAAGAACACGCCAGCATTCATCGAGCAGATGACCGGGATCAGAATCGAACTCAAGCGCATGGATCAGCAGGATCCGGTCCATTTGCACGTTCAGCATCGGCAGCGCGTGGCTGTTTGCCAGAACGGTCCGCCCGGCACCTTTTGCCGGCCACACCTCACCACCAAACCGCGCTGGCAAAAACACTGTTCGTGGTGGCAGGTCATCAACGCGCAGCAGGGGGGCACCATAGCCGATCACTGCATTGCAGGCATTCGGGGCACCGCTCCAGAAATTCGACGCGTGCCGCCGCAACCACTTTGCGACATGCCAACCCTGCCGCGAGCGGTAATATTCATTCAGTTGCATCACATTTTGAAACATGGGGACCTGTCATTCCGGCAAGGATGATCCTGTGTGACCGTCAGCGACTGCTGGCGCATTCATGTTCTGGCCAGATCATCCAGTTCATACGCCACCTGTCGGCAGTCGGCATAGGCATCGGGCTTGGCCGTGCGCACACGCAGGCCCGTAACACCGGGCAGCGCACCAAGCACATCAAATATCTCGCGGGCCAGCGTCTCCTGCAAATCAAAATGCCGTGCCCCTGCAATGTCCAGTACAGCCTGGCGCACCAGATCGTAATTCAGCGTATCTTCAAGATGATCGCGTCCGGGTTCGCTATCAGCACTCAATTCCAGCACAATATCGATGATCACCCGCTGTGGACCAAGGCGTTCATGGTCATAGGCACCAATACGACATTGGCATTCAAGTCCTTCAAGAAACAGCCGGCGTGTCAGCATTCTCTGATCCTTCCTTCTACCGTTGCACATGGTCCCGGTACCGTTGCACATAGACCCGGGGCGGGGCGTCCCTAAAGCCCGGCCACGATCCAGTCAGGGATGATACCGCAACGACGGATCATCGCTGGCGCGCCGCCATCCCTGAACAGGCCATAATCAGTCAGAAGAACCGACTGCAACCCCGCCGCCGATGCACCCAGTATATCGGTATGCAGGCTGTCGCCGACCATACCGACACGATGCCGTTCAAAAGGCCGACCATAGACATCCTGCAGATGCGCCATTGCAATATCAAAGGCAGCCGGATGCGGCTTGCCAAACCATAGCGGGCGCGTGCCGGTGGCCTGCATGGCGCGGACAGCCCAATATCCGGGCTCAGTGGAAAACTGGTCGCCAAGCGGAGCCCCTATATCGGGGTTGGCAACAAAC
This sequence comes from SAR116 cluster bacterium, assembly GCA_002683535.1. Classification (GTDB taxonomy): domain Bacteria; phylum Pseudomonadota; class Alphaproteobacteria; order Puniceispirillales; family Puniceispirillaceae; genus UBA8309. The sequence continues at coordinate 7,707 of NYTO01000011.1, read as the reverse complement.
AACACCCGGCCGGGCAGGCGCAGCGCCTGTTCCAGCTGCTGCTGCTCATCCTCACCCCACATGCCGCTGCCAAGAAAAGCGAATATCTCAGCCTCGGCGAACAGCCGGTCAGGCTCCGCCATGGTGATTTCACCCGTCAGACCGAACGGCCGGACACCGCCACCGATTACGCCAACCCGTTTGTCGGCAGCAAGCCTGTCGATATCAGCCTCAAGCGCATCACGGCTTGAAACCACCTGATTGCGCGCCAGTGGCAAATCCCAGGCGCGATATTTCTGCCAGGAAGCGTCAGCCCCCTGACCCGCCCCGTTTGTCAGCACCATCAGGGCCACATCACGCGCCGCAGCTGTTGCCAGAAAATCATGGATACCGTCGATCGGGTCCCAGCCGACATTCAAAACGCCAAACCCGTCAAGGATCAGCGCATCGACATGATCAAGTATATCGACAAGCCTGTCAGTGTGGCGGGCCTCGGCTGGCCGCGGCGCCGGAAGCCAGGGTCGCAACACCTCATAGACATTGATCAGGTCCTGCATGTCCATTGTGCCCGCGGCCGGTATATCGAATGCGTTCAAATCACTGGCTGGCGCGCTGGCGACCATCGGTGCCTCCGGTAAAAGACAGATGCGGACCGGGATAGATATCCAGATCCTGTTTTTGACAGAAAGTCCGGTTCAGATTCAGAACAGCTCAGCTGCCGTAATGAACTGCCCGAATGCCTCGCACCATATCAGGATTGCCGGAAAGGTGCCAACATCCACACCATCCGGCACGGCAATGCTGAAATTGGTAAAGGCCTTGATCTTGCCGATCTCGACCGATTCGGTCTTGATGGCCAGAAATGACGCCTCATCATCAGCAAAAGACGGGGTCAGATACAGGCGGTAATCAGGGCCGGGCGATACCTGTACCTCCAGCCATATCCAGTCGTCACTGATCCGCACGGTGCCATCACCAAAATGAAAAGCGTCCGACCCCGGCAGGTCACGCGTGAATGTGCCGCTACGCTCTGCGCTTGCCTGCAATTCAATCAGCACGTCGCTGTCGAGGCCCTTTTCGGCCGTCAGGATCGGCAGAAAATACACCCCCAATCCAAAGCCAATCACCAGCCCGGCAGCAAATTTGGCAGTGCCGAACAAAATGATATGTCGTCGCGCAACGTCAAGAAGTGATCCGATCATCGCATGTATCTCCTGCTATTCTGTTAAGGGCGCTAAGATACAGTCAAGCATCACTGGCACCGTCACCGGCACACATCACTGGCACACATCACTGGTGATTGCGGATGGCGCGCCCTTATGCCAGCATCCAGCCAGAATCCACTTGGCACCTGACCACTATCGGGCTGTTAACGGACACAGGTAAGACGACTCGCTGACAAAAAGGCAGACATCAAAGACCAGCCCGACTTCACAATCGCGCGCGGAGACAGCCATGCGGCTAGCATCACTCGAAACCTTCATTGTCGGCACACCGCCACCCGGCTTTGGCGGCCGCTATTTCATTTTTGTGCGGCTGACCACCACCTGCGGCATTACCGGGGTGGGCGAGATTTACGCCGCCAGCTTTGCGCCTGACCTGATCTGCCGCTTGGCCGAAGACATGTTCCAGCGCTATCTGGAGGGCAACGCACCCGACCGAATCGAGACATTCTGGCACCGGGCGCATGGATCGGGATTCAGCCACCGGCCTGATGCGACGGTTCAGGGTGTGGTCAGCGGTCTTGAAATGGCCTGCTGGGATATTGCCGGAAAGGCGCTGGAACGGCCGGTGCACGCCCTGCTTGGCGGCAAGGTAAATGAACGTCTGCGGACCTATACATATCTCTATCCCCCGGAAAACGCTGATGCGGCCAGTTTCTACAATGATCCGCATGCCAGCGCCGAAGTGGCAGCGGCCTGCCTTGCCGACGGGTTCACCGCGATGAAATTCGATCCTGCCGGGCCATACACCGTATATGATGGCCGAATGCCCGATCAGGAAACGCTGACCCGCAGTGCCAATTTCTGCCGCGAAATCCGGGCTGCTGTTGGCGACCGCGCCGATCTCCTGTTTGGCACGCATGGCCAGTTCACCGCCGCCGGTGCGCTGCGACTTGCTGAACGCATTGCCCCTTTTGATCCGCTGTGGTTCGAAGAGCCATGTCCACCTGATATGCCGGAGGAAATGGCAAAGGTCGCCGCCGGCACCAGCATTCCGGTTGCCACGGGGGAGCGCCTGTGCAGCAAGTTTGAGTTTGCCCGCGTGCTGCAGACCGGGGCTGCCGCCATCCTGCAGCCCAATCTGGGACGGGCAGGCGGCATTCTGGAGGGCAAGAAGATTGCCGCCATGGCCGAAGCCCGTTATGTGCAGATCGCACCTCACCTTTATTGCGGGCCAATTGTGGCGGCAGCAAATATTCAGCTGGCCGCCTGTATCCCGAATTTCCTGATTCTGGAATCCATCGGCAAAATGGACGGATTCCATGCTGATCTGCTGAAAACGCCGCTTTTGTGGGAGGACGGACATATCATTCCGTCTGATGCCCCGGGCCTTGGCGTGGAGCTGGATGATTCGGTGGTGGCAGCACATCCGTGGACCGGCACCCAGTTGCACCTGGAAATGCAGGGCAACCCACATGACCCGCGCCGTGACGGCAAGTTTGGCGGCGGATGACAACCATCACCCCATGCCCCCCTTGCCACCCCCTGCCAGTCCCTTGCCAACCCATCCTGCCAACCCGTTCGCGGGCCNGCACCGCGCATGATNATTGTCTTTCGGGTAATCGGCTGAAAACCCAAGGCGAAAGCGTGATTGCGGTCTTGACAGCGACGGTGCGGAGCGTATATTCCACCGCAATCCGCTNTGGGGTTCCAAAGCGGTATGTTTTTGCTTTCTGCCCGAAGCAGGCCGAATAGCTGCCGGTTCCCGCCACACGGTTGCGCGGAATCACAGTTGGCCGGGACCACGAATGACCGGGACCAGGAATAACCGGGATCACTCATAACCGGGTGTCTGGATATGTGGTCGCAATGGCGCGTGTGACGCGGCAAGAGGCGGAAAGATTAAGGATGGAAGCCATGTATGCGTTGGTAAAGACAGGCGGTAAGCAATACCGCGTGGCAAAAGATGACAAAATCCTTGTTGAGCGTATTGCCGCTGACGAGGGTGCCGAGATCATCCTTGATGACATCATCATGCTTGGTGATGGCGACAAGGTGACTGTGGGCACACCGCGCGTTGAAGGTGCTGCCGTCAGCGCAAAGGTCGTAAGCCAGACACGCGGGCCAAAGATCATCATCTTTCGGCGCAAGCGTCGCAAGAACCATCGCCGCACACAGGGCCATCGTCAGGACCTGACACTGCTGCAGATCACAGCTATTGCCGAGGACGGCAAGGCGCTGAAGCCGAAATCGGCACCGGCGAAGAAGACCGCACCGAAGGCAGAGGCCGCTAAAGCCGCACCAAAGAAGGCAGCGAAGAAGGCAGCGCCAAAGGCAGAAGCCAAGGCAGCGCCGAAGAAAGCTGCCGCCAAGACAACAGCCGCAAAGAAGGCAACGGCCAAAAAGGCCACCGCCAAGAAAGCGGCCGCAAAGAAGTAATACGGCGCGAAGGAAGTGACCCGGTATAACGGGCGCGCTGACAGCTGAAGGGAGCTGGAATATGGCACATAAAAAGGCAGGCGGCAGTTCACGTAACGGTCGCGATTCCGCAGGTCGGCGTCTCGGCGTCAAGAAGTTTGGCGGCGAATCAGTTCTGGCAGGAAACATTATCATGCGCCAGCGCGGTACCAAGGTACATCCCGGCAACAATGTCGGCATGGGCAAGGACCACACATTATTCGCACTGACCGAAGGCAAGGTGGCCTTCAAGGAAAAGTCGGGTGGCCGCATGTTCGTCAATGTTGTGCCAGCAGCCGAGGCTGCCGAGTAGGTCGCGTACGCACCACACAAAAGGCAGCCATTTTGGCAAGGGGGATGACGCTGGCGTTGTTCCCCTTTTTTGATTTTCGGCATCTACTGCAATCAGGCATGGACGATCTCTGATGAAGTTTCTCGATCAGGCCAAGATATTTACCCGCTCCGGCAATGGTGGTCCTGGCTCGGTCAGCTTTCGCCGTGAAGCACATGTGCCTTTCGGTGGCCCTGACGGCGGTGATGGCGGCCGCGGCGGCGATGTGATCGCGCACGCGGTCGGGGGATTGAACACCCTGATTGACTATCGCTATCAGCAGCATTTCAAGGCCGAATCCGGTCGGCCCGGNGCAGGACGCGACCGGTCTGGCGCATCTGGCGGTGATGTTGAGCTGAAACTGCCTGTCGGCACACAGATTCTGGCCGATGATCAGGAAACNGTGATTGCCGATCTGATGCGTGAGGGCCAGAAATTCATCCTCGCCAAGGGTGGGGCTGGCGGCCGCGGCAANGCCTTTTTCAAATCATCGACGAATCGTGCTCCNCGCAAGTCCCAGCCCGGCGAGCCGGGGCAGGAAATGTGGGTCTGGCTGCGCCTGAAGCTGATTGCCGATGCCGGTCTTCTGGGGCTGCCAAATGCCGGCAANTCAACCTTCCTCAGCGCCGTGTCAGCGGCCCGGCCCAAGATTGCCGATTATCCATTTACGACACTGCACCCGAATCTGGGCGTGGTGGGGGTTGATGAGCGCGAATTNGTAATGGCGGATATTCCGGGATTGATTGAAGGGGCGCATCGCGGTGCNGGCCTTGGCCANCGGTTTCTTGGCCATGTCGAACGCTGCCGCGTGCTGCTGCATCTTGTCGATGTCACCGGCGATGATCCGGTCGCTGCCTGGAAGATCTTGCGTGACGAGTTGTCTGCCTACGGATCCGGCATCGATACCAAGAAAGAAGTGATTGCCCTGACCAAGATCGATGCAGCCCCTGCCGGTTATGCCGAGGATGTACGTGACGCGCTGATCAAGGAGGGGGCGGGCGATATCATGACAATGTCTGCNGTCAGCGGCGANAATGTAAAACTTGTCCTGCGCCGNTTGCTGGCCGTGATCGATGCAGAACGTATCGCCGATGCACCTGTCGAGGACCCAGTACCATGGTCANCCTAGACCCTGCTGCATCTGNCATCGGCTCTGCCAGAACCATTGTCATCAAGATCGGCTCGTCGATTCTGGTTGATGATGATCATCACGCCGTCAATGCCGGCTGGCTGACGGGTATCGCCGAGGATATCGCGGCACTGCAACGCGATGGCAAGAATGTGGTTGTGGTGTCCAGCGGTGCNATTGCCCTTGGCAGCCACGTTCTTGGGATTGACGGGCGCGTTCTGGCGCTGGAGGAGAAACAGGCCGCCGCCGCCGCCGGACAGGTGGTGCTGGCACATGCATGGAGTGCGGCACTTGCCGCGCATGACATTCGTGCAGCCCAGATTNTGCTGTCACCCGACGATACCGAAACGCGCCGCCGCCACCTGAATGCGCGCGCGACCATGTCGACGCTGATCTCGCTTGGCGCGGTGCCCGTGGTGAACGAGAATGACACTGTGGCCACCGCCGAAATCCGCTTTGGTGACAATGACCGCCTTGCAGCGCGCGTTGCCGCGATGATCAGTGCAGATCTTTTGATCCTGCTGTCTGATGTTGACGGGCTGTATTCGGCAAACCCGCGCAANACTGGCGATGCAACGCATNTTGCCGAGGTGACGGCGCTGTCTGATGACATTCTGAACATGGCNGGTACNGCCAACGCAGATTATGCGTCTGGCGGCATGGTAACCAAGCTTGAGGCCGCACGCATTGCCATGGCGGCCGGTTGCGGCATGATCATCTGTGACGGGCGTGTCCAGCAGCCCTTGTCNCGCCTTGCCGACGGTGGCCGTCANACGATGTTCCGGCCAGANGACAGCCCGCTGACAGCGCGCAAGAGATGGATTGGCGGCGCACTGACCCCAAAGGGCACATTGCGTGTTGACAGCGGCGCTGAAACGGCCCTTCGCAAGGGNCGCTCGCTTTTGCCTGCCGGGGTGACCGCAGCGCGCGGACANTTTGACCGTGGTGATCTGATTGCGGTGGAAAATGCGTCTGGTCAGGTCATTGCCAATGGCCTGTCTGCCTACTCACTTGCCGATACGCAGATCATCCTCGGACATAAAAGCCGTGAAATTGAGCGCTTGCTGGGATATCGTGGCAGGGATGAACTGGTTCATGCTGATGATCTTGTGATTTTTGATGCGAATGGCTGACATACGCNNCATCACCCGCTGAACGGATACACATCCAGACCAGACCACAACAGACCAGACCACAACAGGCCAGACAGTCGATCATGACACCGAACGAGCAGACAACCATCGCCGACCACCACCAGCTGATTTCTGATCTGGTGGTCACAGCACGTGCGGCGCAATCTTTGCTGGCCCTGTCATCGCATGCGGCGCGGGCATCTGCACTGCAACATGCCGCCGCGCTGATTCGCGCGCATGCTGACGAGATCATTGCCCACAACCGCACCGATCTTGACCGGGCTGAAAAGGCCGGGATGGCCAGTTCCTTTGTCGACAGGCTGACCCTTACCAAGAGCCGGATAGAGGCTATGGCAACCGGCCTTGAGGATATTCTGGCCCTTGATGACCCGCTGGGGCGGGAACTGGCGCGCTGGCAGCGGCCCAATGGGCTGGACATCGCGCGCGTATCTACCCCGCTTGGGGTGATCGGTGTGATCTATGAATCGCGGCCAAATGTAACCGTTGATGCGGCTGGCCTGTGCCTTGTTTCCGGCAATGCGGTGATTCTGCGCGGGGGATCGGACAGCAGTGCAAGTTCGACCTTTCTTGCAAAGCTGATGAGTGACGGTCTTGAAGCAGCAGGCCTGCCAGGCGGCGGCGTGCAGATGGTGCCAACCACTGATCGGGCTGCTGTTGGTGCGATGCTGGCAGCCAATGGCGAAATTGACGTGATTATCCCGCGCGGTGGCAGATCGCTGGTTGAGCGTGTGCAAACCGAGGCGCGGGGGCCCGTATTCGCGCATCTTGAAGGAATCTGCCATCTGTTTGTCGATACCGCCGCAGACCGGGTACAAGCTGTCGAGATCGCCGTGAATGCCAAGATGCGGCGCACCGGGATCTGCGGCGCGGCTGAAACCATTCTGGTCGACAGTGCCGTGGCCAGCGACATGGTACCGGCCATTGCCAACGCACTGACCGGCGCAGGATGTGCGATTCGCGGTGATGAACAGGTATGTGATCTTGTCGATGGTGCCACAGCCGCCACCGAGGCAGACTGGTCAACCGAATATCTGGACAGCATCATCTCGATGAAGGTCGTTGACGGCGTCACCGCAGCCATCAGCCATATCGCGCATTACAGTTCTGGCCATACCGATTGCATCATCACCGAAGACACAGCGACAGCCGAAGCCTTTCTGGCTCGTGTCGACAGCGCCATCGTCATGGTCAATGCATCAACCCAGTTTGCCGATGGTGGTGAATTCGGAATGGGCGCTGAAATCGGCATCGCCACTGGCCGCATGCATGCCCGTGGACCAATTGGTGCGGCGCAATTGACAAGTTTCAAATATATCGTTCGCGGCAATGGCCAGATCAGACCTGCCTGATACCGCCGTTGTGCGCCGTCACCAGCATGCGCGCCTGTTCCATGATCGTGGCTGCATGCGGATCGGGTTGCTGGGAGGATCGTTCAATCCGGCGCATGAAGGCCATCTTCATGTTGCGCAGCTGGCCCGTCGCGCCCTTGGGCTG
>NYTO01000002.1 GCA_002683535.1 SAR116 cluster bacterium | reverse complement strand
CAGCTGCAACGAGTCATTTGTCAGCCGGGTGCGATTGGCATTGGTAACCGATATGTTGGTGGCATACTCGAGGAACAGCAGTCGCTGTTGCACCTCGTAGTTCGTAATCGGCTTGCCATCAACTGTGGCAACGATGCTGATCTGCGCCATCGCCGTGCATGGCAGGACGAGGCAAAACACAGCTATCAGATATTTCAGTTTTGAGATCATCAGTTTCTTTCAGGCTTCATCCATTCGGGCCAGCATGATCGCCCCTGCAAGCATCACAATAACAGCTGGTGCCCACCCGGCAACATAGGCCGGCAAACGCAGTGATGCACCTAACACCATCATGAAGTGACCAAACAGGAATATTGTGACAGCAATAAGAGCACCGCGCGTGAACAGCTGCGCGCGCCGACCGCGTGTCATGTTCGTCAGTGTAAATTTGGCGGAAATCATGGCAATGCCAATCAAAAGAAATGGAATTGCCGCAATGCGATGAAAATGGATGCGATGATCAACTGAAGGCAGTCCGGCGCGGTCCAGAATGGCAATGAAGGCAGGCAACGCAAAAAAGGCAATCGTCTTTGGTGGTGCGCTTGACCGCTCCAGGTCCAAAGAGCGCAGATTTGTCGGCATCATCAATGTGCTGTGGTCGACCTTGTCACCCATCGCGTTCCATTCACTTGCATTCTCGACCAGCCAGCCGCTGTCTGTCAGGCTGATGGATTGTGCCCTGATCCGGCGATCCAGTTTATTGTCATCACCAAACACATAAATCATGGCTTGGCGAATGGCCGAATTTTCGACATCCAATGCGTCTCCGTGGATAATGAGCGCGCTGTCATCCTGACTGTCGCGCAGCCAGATGCCATCTGCCGAGATCGACATTTTCTGCTGCGCATTTCCAAAGGCCGTGTTCATCTTTGTTTCAAACTGCCGTGATGTTACAGATCCAACAGGATTGATCACGGTTACATAGATCACACCGATCAGGCAGGCGCAGCACATCACCGGGTTCAATACCGACCAGATGGATCGGCCAAACCCCCGTGTTACAACAAATTCATTTGTCCGGTTCCAATAATCAAAGCAGAGCATCGATCCTGCCTGCAGGGCGAATGGAAGGCAAAGTTCGATTACGGAAGGAATGTTGAGCAGGGCCATTCTGATGACGCTAAAATCATCAATCTGCGTTTCGCGGGCACTGAACCGTCTCAACAATTCAATGGATTGGATCAGCGAGATCACCGCAATCAGCACAGACAGGCTGATCGTGAACCACACCATGTAGCGCGCACCGAAATATCGGAACAGGATGGGAAACAGCAGAAATCTGTTCATGCTGCCTGTTCTCTCTTTTGTGATGCTTCCATCGGCGCTTTCAGGGTTGGCCACATGATCAGCGCAATCAGGATAAACGCAGGCCCGACAAGGCTTGCATACAGCAAAGGTGTAGTGGCTGGCATGGTTATTGTCAGGGACCGGGTGGATACCATCATCGAAATGATGGCAATCGCCGCACCGATATTCAGCACAGTGCGCCGGAACAGCGTGTCACGCCGGATTTGCCCGCACAAGACGCTGCAGGCCGCTGTCATCACCAGCACAAAGCCCAGAAGTGGCGAAATAATGCGATAATGCCCTTCGGCGCGTCGTTGATTGAAATACCGCGGTGCTGGTGATGTCTCCGGATTCAGAAGATTGCGGATGCTGTCTTCATTCATATCAAAAGTAAGACGTTCCTGCGAAGGTTGTGTGTCGGATGAAATAATTACTGAATGCGTTTCGAACAGCAGGGACGCGCTGGCATCGCCATTCTGGTTAACCTCATTGCGCACACCATTTTGCAAAATAACCGCCGGTACGCCGTCCTGATTGACAAATTTTCCATATTTTGCCGTGATTGTGATGNTCTTNTCCGGTGCGCGTTCATCGTGCAGGAAGATATCGNGCGCCATCCCGTCCTCGGTTTTTTCGCCAATCAGCATGGTCATGCCGTCNACAACGTCTATGAACACACCCTCACGCAGCAATACTGCCGGAATGCTGTTCCGCANTTTGAACTGCATCTCCTTGTAGATCCCGAACGAAAANGGAAGCACCACAGTCGAATTCAGGACAAGGATGGCGGTNACGCNGATGGCAAGCNNGATCGGCGCGCGCGCCAGTTGCAGCNTGCTTCGACCGGANGCCTGCATAACCAGAAGCTCCCGATCAGCGATAGTGCGCTGAAAAACCCAGGTTANCGCAATGAAGGCGCTGATTGGAAAGGCGATTGTCAGCCACAGGGGAATCACTGTTATGGACATAATGATGAAGTCCAGAAACGGACCATCGCGGCTGACCACAAGTTCAAGAATTCTGATTGTCTGGAACAGCCATACAATACCGACAAGCGTTACCGTCACGGCAATTGTCGTGCGAACGAGTTGCGCCAGTAAATAGCGGTCAAACTGCATGTGAGCCCCTTGTGGATATGCAGGCATCATTACCATATTGGAATCCTGAAAAGCAAACTGTGACGCGCGGGGGTGCGGCGTTCCCTGCCGATGGCACCGGACGCGGAATTGACAGTCGCATCACCAAAGCGTTTCATCAGCGGCTGACCGGTTTGTCAGGCTGTTGCGAAAAAGACTGANAGACACAAAATTGACTGTAACAAGAACGCCTGAAACACATAGCGACATCACAAGGACCAACAGGAAAACATCATGGCAACGAAACTCGACTTCTCGCTTTCAGCATCCCTGCCCGAAGGGGACCACGCGCTCATATGCCTTGTTGGCGGTAACGGTGAACTGGTGCCTTCTCTGGACAAGGATCTGGCTGCGNCTGTCATTTCGGCAATGGCAACAGCCCAGTTCGCTGGTGATGAAGGAAAATCCATCACGCTGAATCTTGAAGCGCGGACTGTTGTGCTGGTCGGCACCGGCACCGCCCTGACTGCAGGCACCAGCGCAGAGGCGATAGGCGGTAAAATATTTGCGGCTGTTGATGGCCTGCAGATCAAATGCGCGGTTATGCCGGAACATGACCTTGATGACGCAGTGATGGCTGACATCATTCTTGGCCTGCATATGGCCGGTTATCATTTCGAGAAATATTTTACCGAGAACAGCAGCAATGAAGCGACCGTGAAAATCGACGTCGTATCTTCTGCGCTTGGCGCTGATCATGCGCTCATTCAGGATCGCCATGCGCTGATGGCCGGCGTGGCAATGGCGCGCGATCTTGTGTTCGAGCCGGCAAACATTCTGTATCCGGCCGAATTCAAGGATCGGTGCGTGGCACTGTCTGATCTGGGGCTTGAGGTGTCTGTGCTTGATGAGGCCGCCATGGCCAAGCTTGGCATGGGGGCATTGCTGGGTGTCGGACAGGGCAGCCGGCGTGATTCCTATCTGGTGGTGATGAACTGGAAGGGCGGCGGTGACGAGGCGCCGATCGCACTTGTCGGCAAGGGTGTCTGCTTTGACACGGGCGGCATTTCGCTGAAGCCGCCAAAGGGCATGGAAGACATGAAATGGGACATGGGCGGTGCGGCCGCCGTCACGGGTGCCATGAAGGCGCTGGCTGGACGCAAGGTTAACCGCAATGTCGTTGGCGTTGTCGGTCTCGTCGAGAATATGCCTGATGGCAATGCACAACGCCCTGGAGACGTGGTCACCGCCATGTCCGGCAAGACGATCGAGGTGATCAACACCGATGCCGAGGGTCGCCTGGTGCTGGCCGATGCGCTGCATTACACCGAAACAGAATTCAAGCCGCAGGTGATGATCGATCTTGCGACGCTGACAGGCGCAATGATTGTTGCGCTTGGCAAGGAATATGGCGGCATGTTTTCGAACAGCAGCGATCTGTGTGCGCAACTGTCGGCAGCTGGCACCAGCACGAAGGAACCTGTCTGGCGGTTGCCGATGGGCAAGCCCTATCACCAGCAGCTGAAATCACATATTGCGGATATGAAAAATATCGGCGGGCCTGCCGGGGGGGCGGTCACTGCCGCCTGTTTCCTTGAACGCTTTGTTGCTGGCACCCCATGGGCGCATCTGGATATCGCAGGCAAGGCCTGGTCCGATAAATCAACGCCAACCGTTCCCAAGGGCGGCACAGGATATGGCGTGCGTCTTCTCAATCGGCTGGTTGATGACTGGCAGCCCGTCACCCGTGACGATGGCTGAACGGCCTTCGGTTCGGCCCGCTGTTTATGACATCAGGAACGCAAAATCATGCCGCAGATTGACTTCTATCATCTGACGCAGTCCGAGGTTGATGCGGCGCTGGTGATGCTGGTCCAGAAATGCCTGCTGGCCGGCAAGAAGGTGTTGGTCCAATGCCCCCGTCCGGCGGCCGAGGCCATCGATGATGCCCTGTGGTGTGCCGAGCCTGAAAGCTGGATACCGCATGGGCTGGATGANGCGCCCGGCAGTGAGGATGCACNTGTCTGGATCACATCCGACCCCGCCACACGACAAATCGAGGCTGAATTCCTGTTCCTGCTGCATGGTGCCGAGCGTGAGGATATGGCCAGCTTTGAGCGGGTGTTCAATCTTTTTGACGGGCGCTCGGAGGCACAGGTCGGGCAGGCGCGGGCCCGGTGGGCAGCCTTGCGCGAGCAGGCAGACACCCAAATGCGCTACTTTGCGCAGGATGATGCCGGAAAATGGGAACAGCGCGCCTGATCCGGCCCTGGGCGCTGATGCTGGCAGCTGTCTGATGNACAGGCATGTTTTTGGCCTTGTAACAGCGGCTGGCATTCCCTATTAACACGGCGANCAGTGACCGCGGGGGTCGAACCTTTTACGGGCNGGACCACCATGTTTTNAAACACCCGCCTTCCAAACAACCGTCAAAGGGACAGACAATGGCTCTCGAAAGAACATTTTCCATCATCAAGCCTGATGCAACGCGTCGCAACCTGACAGGCCAGATCAACGCTCGTTTCGAAGCTGCCGGCCTTCGCATTGTTGCGCAGAAGCGCAAGCAGCTCAGCCAGGCAGAGGCGCAGGCNTTCTATGCCGTGCATGCCGAACGCCCGTTCTATAATGATCTGGTTGCCTTCATGACCTCGGGACCGGTTGTCCTGCAGGTGCTGGAAGGTGAAAATGCNATCGCNAAGAACCGTGAAGTGATGGGCGCAACCAACCCTGCAGATGCGGNAGACGGCACCATTCGCAAGGATTTTGCAGAATCGATTGAGGCCAACTCGGTCCATGGGTCAGATGCCCCTGAAACCGCGGCTGTTGAAATCGCCTATTTCTTTGCTGGCAGTGAAATAGCTGGCTGACCGGCAAGCCGTTTCGGCTTTGCTTTTGATNACCAATGAAAAAAGGCGGGGACAAGCCCCGCCTTTTTGCGTTCCAAANCCGATCANAGAAGCGTTGCCGCCATCACAACCAAAGTCAAANTGACCAGTCCGATGACGATCTTTGATGCTGTCATCACNCCGTTATAGATGGACAGGTGCTGATGCGCCTGCTTGTCAAAATCACTGGTATCCATGGTATCCAGCTCCCCCTGTCTGAATGCTTTGTCTGTGGCAGCACGGTACTGGCTGTTCGCTGCCCACTCACTGGCAGCAACGCCCAGCACGCTCNCCTGTCACNGTTTTATGACCCAAGATGCGGGCAAAATCAATAACCCATAGGGCTGNCCGCCTTGCTCATGGCCAGATAAGATGCGGGCCCAGAACGTCTTCGACTGGCAGCGTTGTGTTGGCAAGGGCGGCAGGCTGGTCAGNCNAGCCTACGCGCCCGTTTTCAATTCGAACTGCGCCATTTGCCAGCGATTCAATGACAAACGGATACAGCACATGTTCAAGNGTCAGCACGCGGGCGGCAAGGCTGTCAGGATTATCGCTGCTTTCNACCGCAAGGCCGGCTTGCAGGATGATCGGGCCGTCATCCAGCGCCGGTGTTACAAGGTGAACGGTCGCGCCATGCATGGTGTCACCTGCCTCNAGAACGCGTTTATGCGTATCCAGCCCCTTATGCGCTGGCAGTAATGACGGATGAATGTTGATAATGCGGCCAGCAAAGCGGGCGACGAACGACGCGGACAGCACGGCCATGTAGCCGGCAAGACAAATCCAGTCGACACCGGCATCCTCTATCTGTTTTGCCAGAACGGNTTCNTGNGCGGCACGGGTTTCAAAGTCGCTGCGGTCAACAAGGCTGGTGGCCAGCCCGCGNTGATCCGCCAGATCAAGCCCGGCGCAGGCCTTGTTGGCGGCTACAAGACCTATCTCGCAATCAGNCCTGCGCACGGCAGCCTGNTCTTTCATAAGATGATCAGCAAGCCGCAACATGTTGCTGCCACGTCCCGATACAAGAACGGCAATACGCATCACGGTGCNGTGCCCAGCCTGTCCAGNTGATCGAATATCATCGATGGGCCGTCGNCGCGCGGATGCATCTCTCCGGCNATCCAGGCGGCAGGTTCNGGNCCNTTCTGAAGCGNAGCCAGCACAGNATCGGCATCATCGGCNCGGANCAGCAGAATCATACCGATACCGCAATTGAAGGTGCGCAGCATTTCCATCATCTCGATCCGGCCCTGTTCCTGCAGCCAGGTGAAAATGGGGGGCAATTGCCAGCTGCCGCAATCAAGCCGCAGTGCCAGATCATCATTGAACACACGTGGCGGATTTTCGATCAGACCACCACCGGTGACATGACAAACCCCGCTGACGGTGCCGGCCGCATGCGCCGCTCTGGTACTGTGATGATAGATGCGCGTCGGCATCATCAGCGCCGTGCCAAGCGACACCTGCCCGTCACCAAAAGGCGCGTCCAGCGCGCTGCCACTGATCTCGATAATACGGCGGACCAGCGAATAGCCGTTGGAATGTACACCCGACGATGGCAGCGCTATGGCAACATCACCGGCAGATGGCAGATTGGAAGACAGAAGCATGCCGCGTTCGGCTGCACCAACAGCAAAGCCGGCCAGGTCGAAACCGCCAGCCGGATAGACACCCGGCATCTCGGCTGTTTCGCCGCCAATCAACGCGCATTCGCAATCAACACAGCCATCCGCAATGCCCGCAACAACATCGGCAGCAATTTCGGGATCAAGCTTTCCTATTGCGAAATAATCAAGGAAAAACAGCGGAACAGCACCTTGTGCCATGATGTCATTGACGCACATTGCCACCAGATCAATGCCAAGCCCGCGATAATCGCCAACCGTGCGCGCCAGCTCCAGCTTTGTGCCGACCCCGTCGGTGGCAGCGACAAGGACTGGGTCTTCAAACCCTGCAGCGCGCAGATCAAACAGCCCGCCAAAGCCGCCAAGGGCGCCATCTGCTCCGGGCCGGCGTGTGCGTGCGGCATGTGGTCCAATGGTGCGTACAAGGGCGTCACCGGCATCGATATCCACCCCGGCATCACGATAGCTGAGGGGCTTTGATGAAGATGGATGCTCTGACATGCTGGCAAGCCTGTAGGAAACTGGTGTAAGAAAAGAACGGTGATCCGTTTCCATCATAGAGCGTCAACCGCATGCGTATAACCCCTAACTTTGCTGAAACCGCTGTTAAGTTCGCCGCTGGCGGCAGGGAACGGATTGTGCGTATCAGACAGGCCCTTGTAACAAGGGTTGCGGTGACGTGCGCGGCAGTGGTTGTAATGACTGGCATGTCCGTCAGCGCAACAGATGCATTCGCCTATGAGGCCTGTGAGCCCCCGCAATTCGGGGCGGCTGCTGTGGCGGTGGATGAACGGGCTGAAACTGCTGAACAGGCACAGACAAACGGAATGCGGCGTGCCACTGACCTTGCCTTCAGACGGGTGCTGATGCGCTTGCTGCGCAGTGAAGAGGCAACAACCGCCTTCATAGAAGCCAATAGCCCCGACCGGTTTGTCGATTTTTTCCATATCGCTTCGGAAAACACGATTGCCGGCCGCTATATCGCAACACTCGATTACTGCTTTTCGGCGGCAACGCTTCGTGACGCATTTCGTGATGCTGGCCTGTTGTGGGCAGAGCTGCGCAGCCCTCGTATTCTTGTGTTGCCGGTCTGGCTGGCACCCGACGGCGCCCGTGCATGGCAGCCCGAAAATGCATGGCTGGCCGGGTGGCGCGATACAGTATCCGAGGCTGATGGGCTGGTTGATTTTACCCTGCTGGAGCCGACAATCCTGAACGAACGCAGCTTGCGTGCGGCTGATCTTGCGATCGCTGATCAGCGGGTGCTGCGCCGTGCGGCAACTGTGGCTGGCGCGGACCAGATCATGCTTGTGACAGCCCGTCTTGATTATCGTGGCTCGCAGCTGATCCTTGCCGTCGACGGTCAGCTGTTCACCGCCACCGCCGAACAGCTGACCGTTCTTGGCAAGATGGTGGATACGCCGGTCAACGACAATCTTGAGATGCAGCTTGATCTGGCGCGCAAGTCTATCCTNANCGAACTGGAAAGTGGNTGGCATGCGGCGAACACNATTCGCGGTGGCCAGACNCAGGAAATTACCGTTGTGGTGCCNGTGGCATCGCTGTCGCAATGGGTTGAGCGGCTTGAGGCCTTTGACTCGCTTGCCGTGATCGACAGCTATCTGATCCGGTCGCTGAATGTGCGGGGCGGTGTGGTGACATTGCGCCTTGTTGGTGATGCGGCCGCATTTGAAAACGGGCTGTCAGCCCGNCGGTTGCNGTTGCGCCAGCGTGAAGACGGTACCAATGTGATCGAATCACGCTAGGATCACGATTGATGCATCAGCTNCCTCTCGATCTTCGTTTCATGCCGGCGCAGGGCCGCGATGANTTTATCATCAGTGACTGCAACAGGCTTGCTGCCGAATGGATTGACCGGTGGCCTGANTGGCCCGGCCAATTTCCGGTGCTGAACATCGTNGGCCCGGCCGCCAGTGGTAAAAGTCATCTGGCAGCTGTGTGGCAGGCTGGCAGCAATGCGAAAATTCTGATGCCTGATGATGCCGTTGATGCGCTGTCGGGCAATATCATTCTGGATCANCCGCAACAAGCCAGCAATACCCGTGAAGANGGGCTGTTTCATTGCTTCAACGCGCTTGCGGCAAGTGGNNGGNCGATGCTGATTCTAAGTCGCACGCCGGTTGCCCGTATGGACTGGCAGCTTGCTGATCTTGCCTCACGTATGCGTTCGGTCAATCTGGTGCAACTGGACGGGCCGGATGACGCNTTGCTGCGCGCGCTTCTGGAAAAATATTTTGCTGACCGGCAGCTTGCTGTNGGCCCGGCGGTGCTGGACTACATAGTNGCNCGGATTGAACGCAGCTTTGCCGNCGTCCAGATCATCGCCGCAGAGATGGATCGTCAATCGCTGGCACAGCAGCGCAGCCTGACAATGCCGCTGGCCCGCGAAATCATGGACCGGTTCGCCGATGGCACATTGGGCAGGCAGCCGCCGCTGCCGCAAATCACCGATCCAGCATGACAGATATGTGGTGCTGACCTGCCAATATGGCGGNAGCGGTTTCGATAACAGGAGTGAAACATGGCCGATTTTGGACTTGATTTTGGAATTGCCGGCAAGACGGCAATTGTCTGCGCATCCAGCAAGGGGCTTGGCTTTGGGTGCGCTGATGCGCTGGCGGCTGTAGGGGTCAATCTTGTCATGTGCGCCCGTACGCCAGAAACGCTGGCGCAGGCGGCACAAACCATTCGTGGCCGTCATGGTGTNGATGTCACTGAAGTGGCGTGCGANATCACCACTGAAGAGGGCCGTGCGGCGGTTCTGGNCGCTGCCGGTCATGTCGATATTCTGGTGAATAATGCCGGTGGGCCACCGCCCGGTGATTTTCGGGACTGGACGCGTGAAACCTGGATCGCGGCACTGGATGCCAACATGCTGACAGCCTTTGANCTGATCAAGGCTGTGATTGACCCGATGATCGACAACAAGTTCGGGCGGATCGTCAATATTACGTCCGGTTCGGTCAAGTCGCCGATCCCGCAGCTNGGACTGTCAAACGGTGCCCGCGCAGCATTGACCGGATTTTGTGCGGGTCTGTCGCGTCAGGTNGCACGCCACAACGTAACANTCAACGGTCTGCTGCCCGGCCAGTTCAACACGGACCGGATTGAAATGCTGATTGCCAATATGGCCAGGACAGAAGGNNAAACACCGGCCGAANTGCGCACCACACTTGAGGCGCGCAACCCGACGGGCCGTCTTGGCGANATCGAGGAATTCGGCTTTGCCTGCGCGTGGATGTGCAGTGCCCGTTCGGGCTATCTGACCGGCCAGAANATCCTGATCGACGGGGGCATGTTCAACAGCACGNTATAGCCTGANAGGGCCAGAGCGGCGTCATTCATCAATGNCAATCAGCCGGATGTGCCGCCCTTTGACNGCCATGGCAGTNTTGCCATGCTTCAGGCGCAGCGCAGCCTTGCCGAACACATCATAACGCCAGCCCGACATGGCGCGCACTGGNGCCTTGTCATCAAGGGCAAGCTGTTCCAGCTCGTCANCCGATGCGATCAGCCGNGGGGCAATGCCTTCGGCGTCGGTGATGTGTTTCAGTAAAACCCGCAGCAATTCCATTACCGCCACTGGTGGGCGTGCGGTGCGCGATTCAATCTTNGCTTCNGGCAGGGTGTTGTCCGGCATGTTTTCAACAGCCTTCAGCACCTGCATCACAGGTGCCACCAGCTTGCCACTGCCACCGCCGGGAAAGTTCCGGATCTTGNCAAAATCATCAGCCNTGCCNGGGTTGCTGCCCGCAAGATCGAGAATGGTTTCATCCCGCATGANACGGTTGCGCGGCAGATTGCGTTTCTTCGCCTCGGTTTCCCGCCAGGCGGCAAGATGTATCATCCGCCGCAACGGNGCTGGCCGCATGGATCGCACCTTGATCCGCTTCCACGCATTGTCAGGGTCTGTCTGATAGGTGGCCGGGTCGGCAAGCTTGGCATTTTCATCAGCCAGCCATTCAAGACGGCCTTTGTTTTCCAGCTCTGCCGAGAGCATCGGATACATGGCGGCCAGATGGATAACATCATCAAGTGCATAGCTGAGCTGTCGGTCGCTGAGCGGGCGTCGCGACCAATCTGTAAAGCGCGACGTCTTGTCGATATCGATATTCAGTACCGCCCGTACCAGCCGGTCATAGCCGATCTGGTCACCATGCCCCAGCACCATTGCCGCAATCTGCGAATCAAACAGGGGTACAGGCAGGGCNCCGATCTCTTTCAGGAAAATTTCCAGATCCTGATGCGCCGCATGAAACACTTTCACGATGTCGGTACNTACAAGCAGGTCCCACAAGGGTTGCAGATCGATGCCGGCGGCCAGTGGATCAATCGCAGCGGCGCGTTCGCCATTGCTGATCTGCACAAGGCAAAGCTGCGCGTAATAGGTGTGTTCGCGCATGAACTCTGTATCGATAGCCAGAAACGGTGCGGTTTCAAATTCTGAAAGCAGTGNCGCCAACNCCTCATTCGTGGTAATCAGATCGGGATGGTGCGACGATTTGTTTTGTGGCTGGCTTTTGCCCATAAAATCAACGTCCTTTCACTAGACTGAGCCTGATATAGTGCACCTGNCGCAAAACGAAAAGGCAATCTCATTGATTTGGCCAAAAAATCCAATTAACGCTATGACATGAAAACAGAAACCTTGCCCATATTGAACATNCANAGGCTGGCCGCGATTGTGGCTGGCGCCACTGGCTTCATTGCCATTCTGTTAACCTCTTTGCCGGTCAGCGCATCATCCAAGATCGTTGGTCACCGTGCGTTCTATGAGTTGAAGCTGGGGGACCGTGACCAGAATTCCTTTGTCACAAGTGTCAATGGCCGGTCAGCCTTTTCAATCGAACGCGACTGTGACGGGTGGCGTTCGGTCGAGGATTACATGATCCAGTTTCTTGGTGATGACGGGCAGTCGGATAATCTGCTGTCACATTTCGAATCCTGGGAATCCGACAGCGGCAACATGTACAGCTTCGACATTCTGGAAGAATCAACGATGGATGGCCGCCGGGAATTCGGCGGATTTGTGGAATTGGACGGTGATTTCACGGGGCAGGCGTTTTTCAGCATGGAACCGGATGTGCCACTGGTTCTGCCGAACGAGACATTGTTNCCAATCCGCCATGTCCACAAGCTTCTTGAAAGCGCTGAGGCAGGTCAGAAGATNTTTGGCGCAACACTCTTTACTGGCAATGAGCCGGACAATGCGCTGATGAAGACCAATACCGTGTTTGGCGGGTGGCGTGATGAACCTTCAGACAATCTGGGNGCGCTGGCTGATGAGGGCTACTACCAGATCAACATTGCCTATTTTCAGCCATCGGCAAAAACCGCCGAGCCGCGCTATGAAATCCAGTTCGCGATGCAGCGCAACGGTCTGGTNCGCGCGTATGAAATCAATTACGGCGATTTCAGCATTCGGGCAAAGCTGACATCGGCAGAAGCGGTGTCGGTCCCCGCCTGCAGCTGAACAAGTCTGGCGCTGGCTCTCTGTTATCAGGACCCTGCGAGCNGCGCTGTATCAGCCGCCAGCATGGCGGCCCCGGCGGTTACCGCATGGATGCCGCCCTCGCTGCCGACCAGCCGCGTCTTTGAACGATCAACCTGAACATAGCCCGGCCATTTGCGGGGCAGGCGCTCGCACAGGCGCGGCAGGTTCACGAAGGTGCCGCCCAATACAATCACATCCGGATCAAACAGGCTGATGATCGTGGCGGTGGCGCGACCAAGCCGGTCTTCAAACACCTGAATGACACTGTCTGCAACAATGTCGCTGTTGGCTGAGGCACAGGTAATATCAGCTGCGGCGCGCCATTCGCCTGTTACCCGCTGATAATCACCTTCCAACCCGGCAGTAGACAGAAAACTTTCAAGACAGCCTGATCGTCCACACCAGCACACACGGCCATCAAGTTCATGCGGCACCGGTGCTGGCAGTTGCAGATGNGGCCAGTTTGCAGCGGCCCCGTGTGCCCCTGTCACCGGTTGTCCGTCAATGGCCAGNCCACCATGGCAGCTGTTGCCAATCCACATGGCGACAGCCAGATGTGCGCCCGTGGCAGCGCCGGTGCGGCAGGCCTGTGCTGCAAGTGATTCGCCGATATTGTGTACNGATACCGGCATNCNAAGCGCAGATTGCAGGTCGCGGCGGATGNTGGTGTCGGTCAGCAGGGAAAAGGCTGAATAGGTGACGGCGTCATTCTGGATAATGGCGGGCAGGGCAACACCAAGCGCATCACCGGCATTACGCGGCGTACGCACCTGCTCAATCACGGCACAGACTGCAAGCAGCCAGGCGCGATAATCAGTGTCAGGTGCAATCTGTTCGGCCGAGGCAAAAATTTCGCCGCCATCCGAAAGGGTGGCGGCGGTCAGCGTTGTGCCGTCAAAGGTCAGGCCAATCATGCGGCCAGTCGTTCGATCAGGCTATTTGATCTTGGCTTCGCGAAACAGAACGTGCTTGCGAGCTCTTGGATCATATTTGCGCACTTCCAGCTTTTCTGGCTTGGTGCGCGGGTTCTTTTTGGTGACGTAGAAATAGCCGGTGTCGGCGGTGCTCACCAAGCGGATCTGAAGGGTTGCTGGCTTTGCCATCTCTAGGGCTCCTCGGGTCGGCACCGTCAAGGCACCGCCGCACAATTGCAAAATCTGGCCGCAAAGTGGTCGAGACGCCGCGATTTGTCAAGCGCGGATCACGACCGCCGGCGTTGTTTTCGTGTCTTGCGGGTCTTTGACGCAGCCTTGCCGGCAGCTTTACCCGTTTTGCCGGCCTTCATGGCCGTGCCCGGCCTGCCGCGGCGCGGCCCATTACCCTTTTTGACCTTGCCACCCCCATCAACATAGGCCAGCAGAATGCCGCCATTGACCGG